>NZ_JBEYLC010000044.1:0-56185 GCF_040635885.1 Nocardiopsis sp. NPDC006832
GGTCGGCGGTACTTCGAACACCACACGACGTGGAGTCCGAGGTCGTACACGCCACCGGAGAACCGGCGAACCTTGCGAGTCACAGACACGAGAGTGGTATACAGGCGACACGGGTCTACTTTCTGTGTCCTGTGGTGGACGCCGGACCGCCTAGCGGCGGTTCGGCTGCCTTTGTCCCGCTACGCGGGAAAATGGAATGAAAGGGCCGTCTCATCCGCACCGAGCGGACGAGGCGGCCCCGTACCGGTTCAGGGACCCGGGCGCAGGTGCAGCTCGGTGACCAGCGCGTCGCGGGGCAGATCCAGCACGTCCGCGATCGCCCCGGCCAAGGTGGTGGGGCGAATACAGGCCTCAGGGTCGTAGGGCCGATCGAAGTCCGCGCGCACCCGTCGCAGGGTTTCGGTGGCGGTCCCTCCGGGGTGGACAGAGGTGACCCGCACCCCGTGTTGGGCCTCCTCGGCGCGCAAGGCGCCGGCCAGCTCGCTCAGCCCCGCCTTGCTCGCGGCGAAGGCCGACCAGCGCGGCACCCCGTGTAGGCCGGGGGCGGCGTTGACCAGCACCACGTGGCCCTTGGCGGTGCGCAAGGCGGGCAGCACGAGGCGGACGAGTTCGGCGGCGGCGATCAGGTTGACCGCCAGCACCCGGTTCCACAGGGCGGCGGGGGAGTCGGCCACCGACGCCACCGGGGAGAGTCCCGCGCAGTGCACGAAGGCCGACAGCTCCCCGATCTCCTCGGTCAGCGGCTCCAGCGTCTCGGCCAGGGTCTGAGGGTGTTCGAGATCGGCGAGCACGGTCCGCACACCCGTCCGGGTTCGGGCCAGGTCGGCCAGACGGTCCAGGTCACGGCCCATCGCCACCACGTGGCGTTCGCGTCGCAGGAGTTCGTCGACCAGGGCGGCGCCGATGCCGCCGGTGGCTCCGCTCACCAGGACCGTGGGGGTGGGGGATCGCATGATGGGCATTGTCGCAGAGCGTGGCGTTAGGCTCGACGGAGTTTTCAGCCACGGAAAGGACCGCTGTGACCAGCGCCAAGGAACGAATGCTCGCCGGTGAGCCCTACCGGGTCGACGCCGAGTTGGCGGCCGAGGCCGTCCGGTGCCACAAGCTCATGGACGTCTTCAACTCCACCGCGTCCGACGACCATGAGGGGCGTGTCAAGGCGTTGGGCGACCTGCTCGGCGAAGTGGGTGAGAACGCCGCCGTGCGCCCGCCCCTGTACGTGGACTACGGCCACCGCATCACCCTGGGCGAGGGGGTGTTCGTCAACTTCGGCGCGGTGATGCTGGACGTGGCGCCGATCCGGATCGGCGCCCACACCCAGATGGGCCCCAACGTCCAACTGCTCACCCCCACCCACCCTCTCGATCCCGCCGAGCGCAAGGCCGGCTGGGAGTCCGCCGAGCCCATCACCATCGGTGAGAACGTGTGGCTGGGCGGTGGCGTGATCGTCTGCCCCGGTGTGACCATCGGCGACAACAGCGTGGTGGGTGCCGGAGCGGTGGTCACCCGGGACCTGCCCGCCGGTGTGGTCGCCGTCGGCAACCCCGCCAGGGTGATCAAGCGGATCTGACCTCGGCGGGCTCGGGGAAATGTCGTACCCGCGCGGTACAACGGCGGAGTGAGGGCCAAGGTGTCACACCTTGGCCCACCACCTCCGAGGTGAAGAGGAACTTCCTCTTTCTGCTCCTGGACCGCGACCGTCCGGAAGCAGGGACCTCGATGCCTTTGGACGGTGGAAAGGGTGATCCGTCCCCCGGTGTGGCGCCACCGGGGGACGGGGTCGGAGGCGGCGGGGCTCAGCCCGCCACGTGCACGGGGTCGCCGTCGTCGGCGGAGGCGGTTTCCTGGGCGAACTGGGTGCGGTACAGCTCGCTGTAGCGACCACCGCGGGCGAGCAGCTCGGTGTGGGTTCCCCGTTCCGTGATCCGGCCGGCCTCCACCACCAGGATCGCGTCGGCGGCGCGGATGGTGGACAACCGGTGGGCGATCACCAGGGCGGTGCGCCCACGCAGGGCCTCGCTCAGGGCGGCCTGGACCGCGGCCTCGGAGGTGGAGTCCAGCGCCGAGGTGGCCTCGTCGAGGATGACGATCTCGGGGTCGGTCAGTAGTAGTCGGGCGATGGTCAGGCGTTGGCGTTCACCACCGGAGAAGCGGTAGCCGCGCTCGCCCACCACCGTGTCCAGACCGTCGGGCAGGGCGGCGACGAGGGTGTCCAGTCGTGCGCGGCGCAGGGCGTCCCAGACCTGTTCCTCGGTGGCCTGCGGTGCGCCCAGGGTGAGGTTGACGCGGATGGACTCGTGGAACAGGTGCCCGTCCTGGGTGACCATGCCCAGGGTGGCGCGGATGGAATCGAAGGTCAGGTCGCGTACGTCGGTGTCTCCCAGGCGTACCGAACCGGTGTCCACGTCGTACAGGCGCGGGGTTAGTTGGGCGATGGTGGACTTGCCCGCGCCGGAGGAGCCGACCAGTGCCACGGTCTGACCGGGTTCGACGTGGAAGGACACCCCGTGCAGGACGGGCCCGTGATCGGCCGGATCCAAGGTGGCGACCTCCTCCAGGGAGGCCAGGGAGACCTTGTCGGCGGTGGGGTAGGCGAAGGTGACGTCGTCGAACTCCAGGGAGACCGGGCCGGCCGGCAGGGGTCGGGCGTCGGGCTTTTCGTCCACCAGCGGTTTGAGGTCGAGTACCTCGAAGACACGGCTGAAGCTGACCAGGGCGCTCATGACCTCCACGCGGGCGCCGGCCAGTGCGGTGAGGGGTGCGTACAGACGGGTCAGGAGCATGCCCATGGACACCACGGTTCCGGCGTCCAGACGACCGCTGAGCGCGTAGAAGCCGCCCAGCCCGTAGACCAGGGCCAGGGCGATGGCCGAGACCAGGGTCAGGGCGGTGAAGAAGACCTCTTGGACCATGGCGGTGCGCACGCCGATGTCGCGAACCCGGGAGGCACGGCGGGCGAACTCCGCGGACTCGTCGGCGGGGCGCCCGAAGAGCTTGATCAGGGTGGCGCCGGGCGCGGAGAAGCGTTCGGTCATCTGGGTGCCCATGGCGGAGTTGTGCAGGGCGCGTTCGCGTTCGATCCTGGCCAGGCGGGCGCCCATGCGGCGGGCGGGGATGACGAAGACGGGCAGCAACAGCAGCGACAGCAGGGTGATCTGCCAGGACAGGGTGATCATCACGGCCAGGGCCAGGATGAGGGTGACCAGGTTGCTCATCACCCCGGAGAGCACGTCGCTGAAGGCGCGTTGGGCGCCGATGACGTCGTTGTTGAGGCGACTGACCAGCGCTCCGGTACGGGTGCGGGTGAAGAAGGCGACCGGCATGCGTTGGACGTGGTCGTAGACGGTGGTGCGCAGGTCCAGGATGAGTCCTTCGCCCACGCGGGAGGAGAGCCAACGCACGATGAGGGCCAGGACGGCCTCGGCGACGGCGATGGCGGCGATGAGACCGGCCAGGAGCAGGACGGGGCGCAGGGCGCCACCATCGATGATGGCGTTGACCACGCGTCCGGCCAGTAGTGGTGTGGCCACGGCCAAGGCGGCGGTGACCACGCTCAGGATCAGGAACCAGATGAGCGGGCGGGCGTGGGGGCGGGCGAAGCCGGCGATCCTACGTAGGACGGGCAAGGAGAAGGGCCGCTGGTCCTCCTTGGCGTGCATCGCGTGGTAGATGGAGTTCCACGCGGCCATTTCCATGCTCATGGGTCCGCCGATCGGTCGTGGGTTCGGGCTTCCCTGAACCGTAGAACCTCAATATTGATTGAGGTCAATCTATGCACGTGGCGTTCCTCATCATTCCCTTTACTTCTTTACTAAGGGAGGATTAGGGTCGTTTCAGGATGGACAGGGGAGTCCGAGTGGAGAAGATCTACCGCAACGAAGAGACGGCCCGAAGGATCCGGGACCGATACGAACAGGAACTGGAGCGGTGGCCGGTACCGGCCGAGCGGTGCCACCTGCCCACCCGGGAGGGTCAGACCTTCGTCCTGGTCACCGGACCCGAACAGGCACCGCCACTGGTACTGCTACACGGATCGGGGGCCAACGCCACCACCTGGCGCGCGGACATCGCGGCCTGGTCGGAGCACTTTCGGGTGCATGCGGTGGACCTGGTCGGCGAACCCGGGCTGAGTGCCCCCTCCCGCCCGGACCTGGCCACGGAGTCGAGCGCGCTGTGGCTCGACGACGTGCTCTCCGGGCTGGGCCTGGAGCGTGTGGCCCTGGCGGGGATGTCGCTGGGCGGGTGGACGGCGTTGGACTACGCGATCCGCCGCCCGGGACGTGTCTCGCGGCTGGTGGTGGTCTGCCCCGGAGGAGTGGGCGCACAGCGCCGATGGCGGATCCTGGGGGCCGGGCTGCTGATGCTGTTCGGTCGGCGTGGCAGGGTGGCCGCCACCAGCTACCTGACGGGACTGGACGGTCCCGCGGGCCGGACGATGCTGGAAGCGGTGCTGGACAACTTCTCCGGGTTCCGGCCTCGCACCGAGCGACTACCGATCTTCACCGACCAGGGACTACGTGCCCTGAGCATGCCGGTGTCGGTGATCGTGGGCGGGCGGGACCGGATGTTCGATTCGGCCGGTACCGCCCGCCGCATGCGTGCCCTGGCGCCGAAGGCCCAGGTGCGAGTGCTGCCCGGTGTGGGCCACGCCGTCCTGGAACAGACCGAACCGGTGTTGGGGTTCCTGCGCGCCTGAGCCGGGACGTTGCCCCCTCAGAAGAGGATGACGATCTTTCCGCGTGTGCGTCCGCGCTCGGCGCGCGCGTGGGCGTCGGCGATCGCCTTCAGGGGATAGCTCTGTTCGATGCGGGGTGTGTAGTGGCCTTGCCGACCCAGTTCCGCGGCCGCGGACAGGAGATCGGAATCGTTCTCGGCGTTGACCACGTGCGTGCCCAGACGCTGCCCGCCCGCGTGGTCGGCGACCGTGGCGACGCGAGTCGGGTCGCCCGTGATCGCGACGAGGTCCTCCAGTGAGCCGGAGGCCGCGGTGTCGAGCGCGATGTCGACGCCGCGCGGGGCGAGAGCGGTGAGGCGCTGCGCGAGGCCGGGGCCGTAGGTGGTGGGAATCGCACCGAGAGAGGTGAGGAACTCGTGGTTGCGTTCGCTCGCCGTCCCGACCACGGTGGCGCCTCGTGCCGCGGCGATTTCGACCGCCGCACTGCCCACGCCTCCGGCGGCACCCTCGATGAGAAGGGTTCGCCCCGGGAGGGAGCCGAGCGGGTTCAGTCCACGCATCGCGGTCACGGAGGCCAGAGCGGCTCCGGCGGCCTGCTCATCGGTCCAGGTGGCGGGGGTGTGGGCCCAGGCCGAGAAGACGACCGACTCGGCGGTCGCTCCGGTGACACCGCCCAGCCCGAAGACGCGGTCGCCGATGCTCACCTTTCGCACTCCGTCACCGATCTCGTCGACCACCCCGGCGGCCTCACGCCCGGGAATGGCGGGCAGCTCCAGGGGAAACACCTCGTGCAGGGCGCCGGTGCGCAGCTTCCAGTCGATGGGGTTGACGCCGGCCGCCGCGACACGGACACGGATCTCTCCGGGGCCAGGGTGGGGGTCGAGGGCCTGCTCGATCACCAGGTTCTTCGCTCCGCCGTATTCGTGGAAGCGTGCTGCGCGCATGATGTCCGCCTTACCTTGATGGTCCTCGACGAGGTGTTCGTTCGATCGCCGTTACCCTAGAACCTGACGTTGACGTGAGGTGCAAATCGGCGAGCCGGGACCGTCTCTCGGCCGGAGGAGGACAGGTGCGGATCGGTGAGGTCGCCGAGCAGTCGGGGGTGAGCGTGAGGGCCCTGCGCTACTACGAGGAACAGCGTCTGCTCCTCGCCGACCGCACCGCCGGTGGCCAGCGGAGGTATCCCGAATCCGCCGTCGAACGCGTCAGGTTGATTCAACGGCTGTACGCCGCGGGCCTGACGAGTGCCACCGTCCGAGAGGTACTGCCGTGCGTGGACTCGGGTGAGACCGAGACCTCCCCTGCCCTGTTGGAGCGGTTGGTGGACGAACGCGCGCTCATCGAGCAGCGGATCACCGACCTGCTCTCCGTGCGTGACCGGCTCGACGAAGTCATCGGTGTGGCACGAAACCCGGACCTGGGCTGCGCTCATGGCGACACTCGCCCCGGAGGTCGGCCCGGGACCATATGGAAGCGGTCCCACGAGGGGCGTTGATCTCTTCGGGTACGAGACCGGATCACCACGGGGTTCAGCGGTGCCCCCGAAGGACCTCCGCCTTGGTGGCCGGCCCCGAGAGCCGGGGCACACCGGCGGGGTCAGCGCAGCGAGACGTAGTGGCGTTCCCGATCGGGCACTTCAGGGGTCGGGACGATGGTGTTCCCGGTGGTGAGCACGCGTGCGCTGATCTCTTCGGGGGCCAGCAGCAACATCCGGGCCAGGGCCGAGTTGATCCCGGCCAGGACGCGTAGTGCCATCGGCAGGGTGAGGGCGAACAGGGCGCCGCCGATCATGTACACCACCAGGGTGGCCAACGCCGGGTTGTCCGGAAGCAGGTGGCTGCCCACGTCGGTGTAGCCGGGGATGAGGTGGAGCGACCAACCCCAGAGCGGGTAGAGCAGGCCGCCCAGGGCCAGGGACCACCACAGCACCGCCAGGACGAACCCGACCAGGGCCAGGGGCAGGCCCACGATCGCGTGCAGGACGTCCATCCAACTGCGCGCGCAGGTCATGGGGTTGAGCAGGCGGCGTATGGGGCCGGCGTCCGCGGGGGCCGGGCGGTAGGGCAGGCGCACCACGGCTCGTCCGTGCAGGTCGGACAGGCGCAGGCGTTCCAGGTGCGCCGGTCCCCGGGCCAGGAGCAGGGTGCCCGAGAGCAGGAACAGCCCCACGAAGAGCACCGAGGTGCCGGCGCCGGCGACGAGACCGGTCAGGACCAGGCTGAAGGAGACCACCGCCAGGGGCAGGCCCAGTAGCAGGTAGCGGGTGTTACGGACCATGCGCACGAAGGGGGGCGTTCTCATGGTCTCGACGCTACGCGCGGCGGCGCTCGGTGTCAGGGTGGTCAGGGTGAGTAAGCGTGGTGGGGCCGGTACCACCGGGCGTGGGCGCCCCGGCGGTTGCGGTGGGTCCCCTCCACACGGTCATCGGGTGCTGAGCAGGTCGTCCAAGCCGATCAACTGCAGGCCGTTGAGCACCAGGATCACACCGACGATGCCGATGATCCAGGACATCGCCTCCCGGGAGCCGGAATCGATCTTCTCGCGCCAGCGGTCCAGGCGCGGGCGCAGGCGCTCACCGAAGAGCCGGTGGCCCACGTAGAGCAGAACGGGCGGCAGCACCATCATCAGGTTGTAGCCGGCCAGCATCGGCACCCAGGTGGTGGCGGTGAGTCCGGCGGTGCCCATGACGCCGATCGCGCCCAGGTAGGGGAAGGCGGTACCGGCCTCCAACAGGCCGGTGGCCAGGCCCAGGCCGATCATGGTGGTGGTGCGCAGGGTGGCGGGGCGGCGCGGGGCGCGTTTCTTGGTGGGCATCACCCAGGAGTAGGCGAACAGGGCTCCGCCAAGGACCACCATGACCCAGCCCGTCGCGGGGCTGTCGGTCAGGTGCGACAGGTGGGACAGCGCGGCTCCCAGACCGAGCATGATCGCGCAGCCCAGCACGAAGTAGAACAGGGCGACCGTGCCCAGGTAGGCGAAGAGCGGCCTGGCGATGTCGCGGGCGCCGCTGAGCAGCACGAAGAGTGAGACTCCCAGGGTGGTGGGGCTCAGGGTGTCCAGCAGCGCCAGGCCGGCGACCGGTATGAGTACGTCCAGGGGCGGCATGCGTCCTCCTTTTTCACACGTCTGTGCTAAATAAAATAACACAGGTGTGCTAAAAAGGAAGGGTGCCGAAGATCGTCGACCATGAAGAACGCCGCCGCGCCCTGGCCGAGGCCCTGTGGCGGGTGATCGCCGAGTCCGGACCACAGGCGGTCTCCATCCGCAGCGTCGCGGCCGAGGCGGGCCTGTCCACCGGCGCCCTGCGCCACTACTTCCAGACCCGTGAAGAGCTGCTCACCTACGCGATCGACCTGTCCGAGGAGCGGGTCACCGAGCGCATGACCGAGCACGCGCACGCCCTCGACCCCGAGATGTCCCTGGTGGACCGGGTAATGGGCTTCGTCGAACAGATGCTGCCCCTGGACCAGGCTCGACGGGCCGAGTACCGGGCCTGGCAGGCCACCGGCGACCCCGACTACCTCGACCCCAAGATCGAACACCGCTGGCACCAACAGCGCCGGCTCTACCGACGGCTGGTCGCCGCCCTGGGCGGAATCGAACCCCCTGAGGACCCCGGCCTGGTGCACCCCGACCCCTGGTTGGAGAGCTGGTCGGAGTTCCTGCACACCTTCATCGACGGGCTGTCCCTGCAGTTGATGACCAACCCCGAGCAGATCGATCCGCGGACGGCCCTCGCCCGCCTACGGTCCTTTCTGGCCCACATCGAATCCGTCCGTCCACCGGCCGGGGAGGGGAACCGAGTGGGCACCGCACCGTGACGAGAGGCATACTGTGGGACGGAACGGACACGAGGGGGAAGTGCGCGTGACGACCATTCCGAACGCCCAGGACGCGTCCACCGCGGCGGGCCGCATCGACTTTCGGTCCGCGACGCAGGCCGACGTGCCCGCCCTGGTCGATCTGGTCAACTCCTGCTATCGCGGTAAGGGTCCCCAGCAGGGTTGGACCACCGAGGCCGACCTGCTCGACGGTCAGCGGATGGACGCCCAAGGCATGGGCGAACTGCTCGCCCGCAGCAACACCCTGGTCCTGGTGGGGGAGACCCGGGAAGGGGTCATCACCTGCTGTGAACTGCAGCGCGGGGTCAACGGGGCCTACTTCGGGATGTTCTCGGTCCGCCCGGACCTTCAGGGCGCCGGCCTGGGTCGGACCGTACTGGCCGCGGCCGAGCAGATGGCCGTGCGCGAGTGGGGCAGCCGGCTGATGCGGATGAAGGTGCTCAAGCAGCGCCCCGAGCTCATCGCCTGGTACGAACGGCGCGGCTACACCCGCACCGGCAAGATCGAACCCTTCCCCTACGGGCACGAGGAGTTCGGGCTGCCCAGGCGCGACGACCTGGCCTTCGTCGAGCTCACCCGCGAACTACCGCTGTGAGCCGACCCCTGGAACGGGCTCAGCCCTGTTCCAGGTTGGCCGACATCCGCTCCAGCACGTCGACGGTGGCCCGGTACTCCTGATCACTGATCCCGGCGATCAGCCGGGCCCGAGTGCCCTGAACACGTTCCAACAACGCGTCGTGGGCGCGTGTGCCCTCCTCGGTGAGTTCCACAGAGACCAGGCCGCTGACCCAACCGCGCCGCCGCAACGCCTCCACCACCGGCCCCACGCCGTCCTCGCCCTCCTCCAGGAACGGCAGGAGGCGCTGGTCCAGTTCCAACAGGGTGGCGGGTTCGCGGTGCAGTGAGCTGAGCACCTGCCACTGGCGGCGCCCCAGCGAGTCCGCCGCCAGCACCCGGTCCAGGTCGCTCTCGATGAGCCGGTCCAGGTGTTTGAGCCAGTAACCGATCGGCAGGTCGGACATGCTTCCTCCGGTGGGGACGACGGCGCCCGCGACGGCGCTTCCTCGACGCTATCTCGCCGCCGAGGGGCGCGGCCGGCATTCCTCCAAGGTGTCGTACCCGTTCGCCCGCCCGCGAGCATGTCCGACTCGCCCTCTTTCCTACGACACCGGCTGAGAGGGACCCGTGTCGTGGGCGAGAACGTCGGGGAGCAGGGCCGTGGGGACGTTGGCTCCGGTGATCACGGTCGCCACCGTCGCACCCGGCAGATCGTGCACCCGAAGGGCGGCGATCCCGGCCGCGCCCGCGGGTTCGGGCAGCACACCGACGGTCTCCAACACCAGGCGCATCGCGTCGAGCATGTCGACGTCGTCCACCACCACCATGTCGTCGACCAATGCCCTCATGCGCTCCACCGAGGCGGCGATGGGTCGGTTGATGGCGATGCCCTCGGCGAAGGTGTCGGCTACCTCGGTGGACACCGCTCGCCCGGCCTTCCAGCTGTCGACCATGCTCGCCGCGCCCGTGGCGCACACCCCCACGACGCGGATGTGCGGGGCGTGCTCCTTGGTCCACCGTGCCACCCCGGTGATCAGTGCGCCGTCGCCCACCGGCAGCACGATCGTGTCCATGCCCTCGACCTCCAGCAGTTCCACCCCGATGGTGCCCGCCCCCTCGGCCACCCTGGGGTGCTCTCCGTCCTCGACGAACACCCGGTTCGGGTCCCGGTCGGCGAACCGTCGGGCCTCATGCTTGAACCGGTCGCCCTCGATCTCGTGCACGTACGCGCCCAGCGCGACCATCCGCCTCATCTTCACCGGGTTGGTGCCCGACGGAACGAACACGTGCGCGCTCATGCCGTGCCGGGCGGCGGCGTAACCCATGGCCTGCCCGAAATTTCCAGTGGAGGAGCACACCAGCTCGGTGCCGGGGGAGAACTCACGGGCGAGCAGGTCGACCCCGCGGCCCTTGAAGCTGCGCAGCGGGTTGAGGGTCTCGACCTTGGTGAGCACCCGCCGCCCGAGCACCGAGCACAGCTGTTCCTCGAAGAACTGCGGGCTGTTCAGGAAGACCGGGTCGATCAGGCGCGTGGCCTCTTCGATCCGGGCGACGTCCAGGTCCGTGGCGTGCATGGGCACCTTCCCAGATGTGTTGGAAGAACACGGGTCGTTCATGTGTGCCCCGCACCGGGCCACTACGCCCGGGTCGGGCCGCCGAAGGTCCCCTCGGACACCCGGCACAGGACGGCGCCGCGGGGGACGACGAACACCCCGTCGGGGTGCTCGCTCCAGCGCCTCCACCCCCGGGAGATCTCCTCCAGGTCGGTGCGGGTGGCGAACCCCTCGTCCACGGCCTGGCGGGCCAGATCCGACTCCAGGATCCGCCGTGACCACATGTGTCCCCACCAGGTGCGACGGTCGGGGGCCGAGTGGTTCCACACCTCGGACACGTAGGTGATGTCCTCGAAACCGGCCGCGCGCGCCCAGGCGTGCATGCGCCGACCGGCCTCGGGCTCGCCGCCGTTGGCGCGCGCCACCGCCTGGTACAGGTCCATCCACGCGTCCAGTTCGGGCAGCAACGGATACCAGTACATCCCCGAATAGTCGCTGTCACAGGCCGCCACGACCCCACCCGGGCGGGTCACCCTGCCCATCTCGGCCAGGGCCCGCACCGGGTCGGCCACGTGCTGTAGGACCTGGTGGGCGTGGACCACGTCGAAGGAGTCGTCGGGCAGAGCCAGGTCGTGGACGTCGCCGACACGGAAGTCGATGCCGGTCACGTCCTCCTTCTCGGCCAAGGCTCGGG
The DNA here is from genome assembly GCF_040635885.1 of Nocardiopsis sp. NPDC006832. Classification (NCBI taxonomy): domain Bacteria; kingdom Bacillati; phylum Actinomycetota; class Actinomycetes; order Streptosporangiales; family Nocardiopsidaceae; genus Nocardiopsis; species Nocardiopsis sp. NPDC006832. The sequence goes on from NZ_JBEYLC010000044.1 coordinate 11,323, forward strand.
CCTGTTCGACGGCCTCGGCGGAGGCGTCCAAGGCGGTGACCGGCCCGGGCGCCACACGTCGGGCCAGGTCCAAGGTGATGCTTCCCGGCCCACAGCCCACGTCCAACAGGGAACGCCCCGGGAGCATCTCGGCCAGCGCGTAAGCGGCGGAGTTCTCGGCGTCGCGCCAAAGGTAGGAGCCTGTGACCGTGGGATGTTGGCCATGGGTGTAACGAGCCATCGCGTGCCGTCCTTCGTCGCAACTCCGGGGGTGGTTCCACACCCCTTCAGGTCTCCTGAAGATGGTCAGGTGTGGTCCTGCCCGACCAGGGCGCGGACGAAGTCCAGCATCCTGCCCGTCTCCTCCAAGCCGCCCACCAGGACCACACGTAGCCGGGCCCGTTCGGGGTCGTACACCACCTGGGACTGGGCCGGGATTCCGCCTCCCGAGGCCCCGGTGGTGGAGGAGGTGACCAGGGTGCTGATCCGATCGGCCATCGCGCGGTCCACGTCCTCCACCTGCAGGACCGTGGAGACCTCCACCCGGGGACCACCCTCACCGGTCCCGTCCTGTTCGGGCTCGCCGCCGGTGAACTCGGTCAGGTCCTTGCGGTGGATCCGATACTGCTTACCGATCCGCGTGGCCGCCAGTCGTCCTTGGCGCACGTAGGCACGCACGGTCTTCACGTGCAGGCCCAACAGCTCCGCGACCTGATCCACCGAGTAGTACTGCTGGGCCACACCAACCTCCCCGAACATCCCTGAACCACCCCGACGTTACCCCCAACCACCCCTGATCGGCGATGGAAGGGCGGTTTGGGGAAGCTCCGTGGTTCAGGCGGCTTCGGTCGGGGTGGTGCGCCGCCATCGGATCCGTCCGGTCAGGCGCAGCCACACCACCAGGAAGGCCCACAGCACCGTGGGGACCTGGATCCAGTCGGTGTAGCCCAGCGAACCGGGGCGGTAGAGCATGCCCAGGACGACCCCGAGCGCCAGGCTCGCCACCGCCACCGGCCAGGGGAAGTCCTCCCCCAGGAAACGCAGCAACCGGCTGTAGCCCCACAGCAGTAGGAAGGCGATGGCGGCCACCGCGAGCGCCAACGGCCACACCTCGCCCAGTCCCCGGGTGACCCCGGCGAAGGCGAACAGGGCCGGCACCATCAGCAGGCACAGGGCCAGGACGGGGGCGAGTACGGCGGACGCCGCCGCGCAGGCCAGGGGTCCCCACAGGTTGTCGCGGTTCGGCCGGGGTCGGGGGGAATCACCGGGGCCGCCGCTCGCAGAGGTCACATCCCATTGGTGCCCAAAGAGAGCCGTCTCAGCCTCGTCGTGGCGTCGAAGGTGTCAAGGCGCCGGTCAGGGCCGCAAGGCGCAGTCTCCGCACAGCCCGCCCTCGGGGAGACGGTAGTACAGGCAACAGGTGGTGCGTCGGAAACCCGCACGTCCCTGCTCCTTCGTCCCGGTGTAGGTTCCGGTGCCCTTCAGGCAGGGCCTGGACAGCAGTGTGCGCACCACCTGTTCGGCGCTTTCGTGGTGTTCGGGGCGGGCCCTGCCCAGGGAGAGGGCGGCGCCGGCCAGCGCCGCCGCGGTGTTGCCGCGCAACAGGCCCGGAGCGATACCGCCCACCCCTCCCAGCGCGGCGGCGACCCCTTCCAGACCCGTCACCGTTTCCTCGACCGGGCCCCGGGCGATCTCCTGTGGAACCGGGGAGGCCAGGGGGCGTGCCCCGGTTTGGGTGGTGCGCACGACCATCGGTCCGCCCGGGCGCACGAACAGCCGCCACGGGTCCAGGCGCACCCCGTGGTACAGGGCCGCCGCCAGTACCGGGGACAGCACCCGTGAGGCCAGGCCCTGGTGGAACAGGGAGGCGCCCACCCGCCACTCCACGTCCTCGGCCCCGCCGCCGAAGGGCGCGGCCAGTCGGCTCCGTACGGCCTCCACCTCCGCCGTCAGGAGCTTTGGGGACAATCCACCGCCCAGCGCCGCCACCCACCCCTGTTCGGGGCCGCGCGTCTCCAACGCGAAGAACATGTTGATCCCGGCGATGTCCTCAAGGACCGGGGCCAAGAGGGAAGCCGGCCCCTCGACGTCCCCGGCGATGTCGCGCTCGCGCCCCACACGTTCCCCTTCCCCCCACCACAGCCCGCCGACCCGACGGCGATGCCCTGGGTATGGTCCCGCACCCGACCGGGTAGTGCTGGCACCACCCGCCACTCTCGTGCTGCTGACCTCGTGCCGCGGGGGTCCGCGAATCTAGATTGGTCTCTGTGAGCGGCGCGGGGACGGAGCAGACGGGTACGGGCATCACGGCGAGGCCGGGTGCCGCCATCACCGTGCCCTTCCTCCATGAGACCCGGAGCGACACCTGGCGGGTCCGCCTGGTCGAGGTCCTACACCTGATGACCTCCCTGGCCCTGGCGGTGTTCTACCTGGTCCCGGCGGTGTTGTTGGTGACCTCGGCGACCTGGCTGGGGTTGCGGCTCTACGTTCCCCTGGGCGGCTTCCCCCTGGAACTCGCCCCGGGCCACCTGCTGGTGGACATCGTGCTGTTCATGGTGGTCTTCCCCGTCATGGCCATCGTGCTGTCCCGGCTGGCCTGCTACACCCAGCGCTCCCGACTGGCCAACGTGTTCGGCATCGTGGAGACCAGACCACCCGACCCACTGGCCGATTCCGGCCGCTGGGCGCGCGGCCTGGCCACCGTGTTCGGCCGTGAGGCGTGGTCGATGGTGGTCTACAGCACCGTCGCCGGGCTACACGGTCTCCTGGCCGGTGGACTGGTGGCGGTGCTGGTGGTGTGCGGGGGAGCCGCGGCGTTGGGTTCCCTGTTCGGGATCGTGTACGTGTTGGCGCGTGGCGCCACCCCGGTCGACCTGCTCGGCCCCCTCGGGTTGGTGTTGTTGGGCCCGGTGGCGGTCCTGGTGGGTCTGCGTATCGCACGCATGGTGGTCTCCTCCGAGGTCCTGCTGCTGCGCACCCTGCTCTTCGACGCACCCGAGGTACGCATGCGGCGCCGTCTGCTGCACGTCCAGGACAGCCGCCAACGCATGGTCGACGTGGCCGAGGCCGAGCGTCGACGCATCGAACGCGACCTGCACGACGGTGCCCAACAGCGCCTGCTGGCCTTGACGTTGACCCTCACCCGGGCCCGCACCCGGCTGGCCCGGGACCCCGAGGGGGCGCGCGAGCTCATCACCGAGGCCCAGCGCGAGTCCAAGGAGGTCATGACCGAGTTGCGCCAGGTGGCCCGGGGGCTGCATCCGCGGGTGCTGACCGACCACGGTCTTGGCGCCGCCCTGCCGGTGGCCGCGGGCCGCTCACCCGTACCGGTCCGGCTCGACCTGGAACTTGAGGAGCGTCCCTCCCCGCGCGCGGAGGGGGTCGCCTACTACGTGGTCAGCGAAGCGCTGACCAACGTCGCCAAGCACGCCCGCGCCGGACAGGTTCGGGTGGCGCTGGAGCGGATCGCGGATCGACACGGTGATTCCCTGCGTCTGACCGTCACCGACGACGGCGTGGGCGGCGCCGACCCCGAGGCGGGTACCGGCCTGTACGGGTTGTGGGACCGGGTGGACGCCGTCGATGGGGTCCTGACCGTGCACAGCCCCCAGGGCGGAGGAACCGTCCTGACCGCACACATCCCATGGGAGGCCTGACCGTGAGCACCGCACAGATCGAGCGAAGTGGGCCCCGGGTGATCATCGCCGAGGACTCGGTGCTGCTGCGCAGTGGGATGGCCCGGCTGTTGGAGGACGCCGGGGTGGAGGTGGTGGCCTCGGTGGGCGACGCCGATGCGCTCATCGGCGCGGTCGAGACCCACCCCGACGTGGACCTGTGTCTGGTGGACATTCGTATGCCGCCCACCTACTCAGAGGAGGGCATCCAGGCCGCGGTGAGGATCCGTCGCTCCCATCCGGAGGTGGCGGTGTTGTTGCTGTCCCAGCACGTGGTCAGCCGCTACGCCGCGGACCTGCTCGGAGCGGGCGCCTTCAAGGTCGGTTACCTGCTCAAGGACCGGGTGGCCGACATCGAGGAGTTCACCGAGGTGCTGCGCCGGGTGGCCGACGGCGGGGCCGCGATCGACCCCGAGGTGGTGTCCCAGTTGCTCAGCGGCAACCGTGACCGCTCCTTGGAGCGGCTCACCCCGCGCGAGACCGAGGTGCTGGAGGTGATGGCCGAGGGGATCAACAACGCGGGCATCGCCGACCGGCTCACCATCACCGAACGGGCGGTGGAGAAACACATCCGCTCCATCTTCCTCAAGCTCGACCTGGGCCGGGACGACCACGACCACCGCAGGGTCCTGGCGGTGCTGCGCTACCTGCGCGGTTCGGCCCGGGACTGACCGACCACACCAAGGAGGGCCGCGCCTTCCGGAAGGAGAACGACGTGACTTTCAGGGCACGGGGTCTGTACGCCTCGTCCAGCAAGGAATCGAGGCGGTTCCGATGGGGCCCGTGGATGCTCCTGGGCGGAGTGCTCGTGGTGCTCCTGGTGGTACTCACAGGGGTGTCCGTGCTGGGCAACGTGGTGGCCCATCAGAGCGACAAGACCGACTCCTACGGCGGTGCGAGCACGCTGAACGTGAACAACCACACCGGTGGGCACATCGAGGTCGGTGCCGCCGAGGGCGACGAGATCGTCGTCGAACGCACCCTGCGGGGAGGGCCGCTGTCCGAACCGACCGAGCGCGTCGACGAGGGCGGTGACAGCCTGGACGTCGACGGCCGCTGCGGAGGCTTCCCGCTCTTTTCCACCTGCTCCATCGACTACACCATCCAGGTGCCCGAGGACGTCACGGTCACCTTGGAGAACAACAGTGGGAACGTGGAGGTGCGCGACCTGGCATCGGAGCTGTCGGTGAACTCCGTCAGCGGGACGATCGAGGTCTTCGACCATGAGGGGTCGGTCGATGCCGAGGCCACCTCGGGCATGATCTCCCTGTCCGACGTCACCGGTTCGGTTCGGGCCCACAACGTCAGCGGTGACATCGAGGCCACCGGTGAGGGAGAGCGGTTGGAGGTGTCCACCACCTCCGGGAGCGTGGACGTGGAGGACTTCACCGCTGAGGAGGTCGTGGCCGAGTCGGTGAGCGGCTCCCTGAAACTGGGCGGCGGGTTCACCACCTTGGAGGCCGAGACCACCTCCGGCGGAGTGGAGGTCACCACCGACACCCCCTTCGAACTGATGGAGGTGGAGACCGTCAGCGGCGGCGTCGAGGCGAGGGTGCCGGCGGGAACCTACGAGATCGGTGGGGAGTCCACCTCCGGCGACCGTGAGTTCGATGTGGACACCGCTTCAGAGTCCGACAGCCGCATCGAGGTGAACACCACCAGCGGTTCGGTGCGGGTGGGACGCTAGGGCGTGTTCGGCGAATACGTTCCCTGTCGCGCGGCGCCCCGGCAGGCCCGGGCCCCTGGCCCGGGCCAGGGGCGGCTCACTCCTCAGCTTTCGCGTTCGAAGCGCAACGCCGCCCAGTCCGAGTCGATGGGCTCCTGGGCGGTGGAGCGCCACCCGGCGTCGGTGAGGGAGTCCCAACCCTTGTCCACGGTCAGGTCGGTGATGATGGTGCCGCCGCGTTGGGGGAAGCACACCCACCACCGGGTGGCGGGTCCCACCAGGTTCGACACCGCCGGCCCCTCACGGTCCACCGTGCCCCGATCGAGGGCGAACAGGTGCACGTGATCGTAGTCCACGCCCTCGATCACCCCCAGGTCGATGTGGACGTCGGGCGGGGGTTCCAGCAGACGCAGATAGCGTTCGGGCGCGTTGAGGACGAGCAACCGGTCTCCGGCCCCTACCCCCAACCTCTGGGCGAGTGTGGACGACATTCCTCCTCCGTTCACGTTCCTTGCCCGGCCACCGTATGTTTTCCGGACACGGAAACCGAGTACCTTCCCCGCCTGGTCCCGGAGAAGACCGTGTTTTTAGGATGTCTTCATGACACAACACAACGGTGGACCACGCTGGGGCGTGGTCGGTACCGGAGGCATCGCCCACGCCTTCCTGGAGGGCCTGCGGGCCGTCCCCTCCGCAAGGGTCGTGGCGGTGGGTTCCCGGACCGCCGAACGCGCCGAGGAGTTCGGGGCCGCCTGGGACATCCCCCACCGCCACGCGAGCTATGAGTCATTGGCCGAGGACCCCGAGGTCGACGTGGTCTACGTGGCCACCCCCCACCCCTGGCACCACACGGTCACGTTGCAGATGCTCCACGCCGGCAAGCACGTGCTGGTGGAAAAGCCGATGGCGATGAACGCCCTGCAGGTCACCGAGATGGTGGCCGCCGCGAAAACCAACGACCGCTTCCTGATGGAGGCGATGTGGACGCGCTACCTGCCCGTGCACGAGTTGGCGCGCACTCTGGTGGCCGAGGGCGCCATCGGGGAGCTGGGCGCGCTCTCGGCGGACTTCGGCATCAACGTCCCCTACGACCCCGATCACCGCTTGTTCAACGCCGACCTGGGCGGTGGTGCCCTACTCGACCTGGGGATCTACCCGCTGGCGCTGGCCTCCCAATACCTGGGAGAGCTGACCGTGGTGGGGGCGACCCGACGGCTGTCACCGGATCGCATGGTGGACGTGCACACGACCTTGTTGGTGCGTGGCGAGAACGGGGTGAGCGCCACGGTGGAATGCGCCTCGCGTACCGCCCTGCCGGGCCGGGCCGTGCTCTCCGGTACGGGTGGATGGCTTGAGATCGAACGGTTCTGGGCCGGAACCGACCTGGTCTTGCACCGGGATGGTCACGAACCCGAACGGTTCCACCGGCCCTTCCGCGCCAACGGCTATGAGTACGAGGCCGAGGAGGTCGCGCGCAGAATCGCCTCGAAGGAGCGGGAGAGTCCACGAATGCCTTGGTCGGAGAGCCTGAGCCTGGCCGGGGTCATGGACCAGGTCCGTGACATGGGCGCCCTGGCCTACACCCGACCCACGGTCAAGGCCGTTCCCCTGGGATGAGTCCGGAGGCTCCGGCCCCGGTGGGGGCGGCCTGAACGGTCGACCTCACCGGGACCGCCCCACGTGGGGGCCGGCCACCCGTAGGGGCGGGGGAGGGGCCGCCCAGGTAGCGGCCCAGCAGAATGCGGGCCAGGGGCAGGGCGCTCATGCGCACCACCATCAACACGGCGTCCTTGGGCCCCACCTGTTCGGCGAAGTAGGTGTCCAGGTCGATGTGGCCGCTACGCGGGGTGACACCGTAGACGCGACCTTCGAACATGCGGTAGGCGTCGCGCACGAGCAGGGTGCGCGGGTCCAGGCGGGGACCGTCACCGAGCCAGTGGGCGGCGTCGGTGGCGATGCGGGCGATCATGGCGGGCACGGGTCGGTCGCGTCGGGGGTGCACACGGGTCCGCCCCAACCCCTTGCGCCAACCGGAGTAGACGGCCGGGTGGCGGGTGCGCAGGACGACGTAGGTGTTGCCCCAGGGACGGGCGATGAGCTCACGGGTCAGGAAGTGGGTCATCAGAGCGCTGGAGAGCCCGAACCTGCGGTGGGCGGGGACCACGCCCGCGGCGTCCAGGTACAGGGCTCGGCGCGAGGCGAAACGGTGCCGGTGGTAGCCGCCCCAGCCCACGGGAGTGCCGGCCGGGTCCAGGATCAGGGCCAGGCAGGAGATGTGGTCGAAGAACCCGGAGTCGACCCGGGTATGCCAGTAGTCGGAGTGGTCGGCGCCGAAGGACCGGGCGGCCAGGTCGCGCAGGAGCGTCAGCATCCTCTGGCGACCGGGCCCGGTGAGCGCGGCCGGGGTGTCCCAGCGGGCGACCTGGTAGCCGTTGACCAGGGGTCGAACGGTGGGGGGAGCACCGAGGTCACGCAGGTCCGGGCTGAGGGTTCGGGTCTGTTCGGGCACGCGGAAGCCCTACTTTCATTACTCTTCGAAAGTGAACGACTCCTTAACGTAGCGCCTCGGGGGGTTTCGGGGGTCGGGTTCCCTCATTCGGAGGTTTCCCCGGCTATCGGGACAGGGCTCCCCGGTCACGCTCGACGCGCGCACGGTACAGCTTCCAGGCCAAGGCGGCGTAGGACAGCGCGACGATGCCCGCGATGACGAACCGCGAGGTCATCAGGTGGTCCTCGGGGTAGATCACCCCGGTCAGGTGGTGATCGATGAACCCGTTCTCCATCACCTCGCGCCCGGTGGCCTCCCTTGACCGGTTCTCGATGTCGGTCAGGAAGCACGGCCAGCCGATGGTGACGATGCCCAGGGCGTAGGCGGCCACGAACAGGTGCGGCCAGAACACGCGCGGCCACCGCAGCGACAGGAAGCCGCCGAAGACGACGTAGGCGAAGAACAGGTAGTGCACGACCATGGCGGTGTGGCCGATGAGGAGGATGCCGAAGTGGTCCATTCTCAGAACCTAGGGATGGATGGTAGGGCCCTACATCCGTGTTCCTACCCGGTATCGGTGAGTAGGAGTACTCAGGGACTCAATCGAGCGTCTCCCGGTCCAGGAAGGCGCGGGCGCGCTCGCGTGCGTCGGGCAGGTCCACGTCCAGTGCCCGCAGCACCCGCAGGGCCGTCCCCTCCTCGACCCGGACCAGAGCCCACACCAGGTGGTGCAGGCCCAGATGTGGTCCTTCTCGGCGCCGGGCCTCCTCTCGGGCCAGGCGCAGCACCGTGCGCACCCGAGGGGTGAAGGTCGGGGCCTGCGCGCGAGGGGCGCCACCGGGTGCGATGACGCGCACGACCTCGCGTCGCAGCAGGTGCGGGGCCGGTTCCAAGGCGATGCGCCGCCCCGTCTCCTCCGCCTGACCGGCCACTCCGATGACCAGGTGTTCGGTGCCAAGGAACGGGTGACGCAGGGCCATGGCCTCACGCCCGGCCAGTTCCACGGCCCGCAGCGCGGCGGGGGAGGGTTCGGGTCGATCGGGTGGGTTCTCGGACACGGGCGCCTCCACGTCGAGGGTCGGATCCTCAGCGATAACACACCGCGATGGGCCCTAGCCCGCGGGCCGAAGGGCTCAGTTCCTCGGTGCTCGGTCCTCTCCGGCGGTGCGCAGCAGACGCCCGCCCAGGTGGGCCATCGCCTCGCGTAGCTCGGCGGGCTCCTCCACCTCCATGTCCACGTCCAACATCGCCAGGTAGCAGGCCATGGCGCCCATGTCCTCACCGGCGCACAGCAGTACACAGGAGTGTTCGTCCACGGCCTCGATGGGGCCGTAGTGGGCGGCCCGACCGCGCAGGGCCTCCTGTGCCGACATCGCCAGTCGCACCCTCGCCTTGATCGGCCACATGTGCAGGTTCATCCGTTCGGCCAGGTAGGCGGCCACCCCTCGCCCGGGTGGGTCGCGCGGGGGCACTCTGGGGCCGGTGGGGGTCAGGGGGCGCATCCGGTCCACCCGGAAGGTCCGCCAGTCCTCCCGCGCGGTGTCCCAGGCCACCAGGTACCAGCGCCGCCCATGGGAGACCAGGCGGTGCGGTTCCACGATCCGTCGACTCGGAGCGCCCTGGTGGCTCTCGTAGTCGAACCGCAGTCGTTCGCTGTCCCGGCAGGTGGCCGCCACCAAGGCCAGGGTGTCGGCGTCCACGGTGGGTCCTTCGGAGGGCATCGGCACGGTGAAGGTGCCCAGCGCGTCCACCCGGCGACGCAGCCGGGAGGGCAACACCTGCAAGAGCTTGGCCAGGGCGCGCACCGAGGTCTCCTCGATCCCCGAGACACCGCCCTGGGCGGCGGTGCGCAACCCCACCGCGACCGCCACGGCCTCGTCGTCGTCCAGCAGCAGCGGGGGAAGGGAGGCGCCGGCACCGAGCTGGTATCCGCCGCCGGTGCCCATGATGGCGTGGATGGGATAACCCAGCTCGCGCAGGCGGTCCACGTCGCGGCGCACGGTCCGCGGACTCACCGCCAGGCGTTCGGCCAGGTCGTTGCCGGGCCAGTCCTTGCGGGTCTGGAGCAGGGACAGGAGTTGGAGCAGTCGGGCCGAGGTCGACTTCATGATGTGAGTGTGCCGGCAGTGGCGGTCAGGAACGGTCCTTCACCGCCGGTTGATTCGGTGTGGGACGGGGCCCGGGCAGGAACAGATGGGCCAGGGCCGCGGTGACCTGTAGCGCCACCGCCAGGGCCAGACAAAGTGTCAGTGAGTGGTCGGCCAAGGGGCCGGCCGACGCGGCGCCGGCGGCGAAGGCGCTCACCTTCAGGCTCGCCGCGGTGGTGAACACCTGGGTGCGCAGACGCTCGGGGGCCTCCCGGTGGCGGACCGTGAACAGGGCGGTCAACTGGGGCCCCTCCGCGGCGCCCACCACCGCCACCGCGATCAGCAGCCACGACGCGGAGGGAGCCACCAGGGCGCCCGTCACGCCGACCGCCTGTGCCAGCACGCACAGCGGCACCATCGAGTCCGGGGGGAGTCGGGCCGGGCGGCGGGCCAACACCAGGTTGGCGACCAGTGCGCACACCGCCATCACCGACAACAACATCGTGCCCTGGGCCGCCCCGCCCAGCGACCGTTCCCCCAGCGCCGGAGCGGCCACCACCAACACCCCGGTCCCGGCGATGGAGACCGTGGAGACCACGGTGACGCGCAGCAACGCCCGGTTGCCCAGAACCATGCGCGTCCCCGCGACCAGATCGGTGAGCACCGGGGATGGTGGGGGTGGTGTGCTCCGGGCGGGCAGGGACCAGGCCACCGGGGCGGCCAAGACGATGAGGGCCACCGCGACCACGACCGCGGCGCCGCCACCCGCCCCCAGTGCCACCGCTCCGGCCAGCGCCGGCCCGAGCAGGGAGGCGGTACTGAAGGTCATCGCGTCCAACGCGCTCACCCGCCTCAGGTGGGTGGGGGCGACCAGGCGCGGCAGCTGGGCGGTCCACCCACCCGACAGGGCCGGGCCCAGCAGCCCCACGGCCAACGCCAAGGCCAGCACCGGAGCCAACGGCAGGGGCTCCAGCAACAGGGCGACGGCGGCCAGACCCAACGCGTTCAACACCAAGATGCCGCAGAGCAGTCGACCCGGGCGCACGGCACGGTCCAGCAGCACCCCCACCGTGGGCCCGCCGATCGCCGCGGTGGCGGTGACCCCCGCCAGTAGGGCCGAACCGGTGGCGGCGCTCCCCGTGACGGCCACCCCCAACAGCAGAAGGGCCGGCCCGGAGGCCTCATCCCCGGTGCGGGCGGCGGCCGCACCGCACAGGTAACGCACCAGAGAGTAACGGTCATTCATCCACAAGACGCTACAAAGTAACCAGTGAACACACCATGGGCGTTACCTTGGAGGTATGACCACAGCACCGCACCCGGTGGGTTCCACCCGCGCACTGGCCGAACGCACCACCGACCTGCTCAACGCCCTCGCCGAGGAGGACGTGGACACAAGGCGGATCTCCGACCTGTTCACCGAACACGGCGAGACCGACCCGGCCCTGACCCCTGAGGACGTCAGGGCCCTGCGCGAGGTCGCCGTCGAACTGCGCGACGTCCTGGCCGCCCCGACCCTGGACCAGGCCGCCAGGCGCGTCAACGTCCTACTCGCCCGGGAGACACACCCGCCCCGGCTGACCGACCACGCCGGCACCCACCCCTGGCACCTGCACGTGGACAGCGACGACGAGGCACCTTGGGACGAATGGTTCGTGGCCTCCACCGGCCTGTTCCTGGCCCGCCTGATCAGCGAACGCCAACGCCACCCCGGCGGGGTGTGCGCCGCGCACGCGTGCGAGCGAGTGTTCGTCGACACCGCCCACGGCGGCGCACGACGATTCTGTTCCCGCCGCTGCGCCACCCGCTCGCGGGTGGCCGCCCACCGCCGCGCCCACGCCTAGGAGGCACCTTCGGTGCGATCCCGCACCAGAACGCTCAAGCAGGTCACACAGCCCTCCAGTTTCTCGAACTCGGAGATGTCCACCGGCAGCACCCGCCAGTGTTCGGCGGCCAACAGCTGCACGGTCTCCCGCGCAGCGGCGCTGACCAGCACGTCCCGCCCGCCCAGGGGCACCACGTGCGCTCCCGGTTCCTCGGGGGCACGACGGATCGGTGGCAGACCGGAGGTCTCCACCAGATCGGGCAGACCCACGAGAGAGCCGTCGGGCAGCGCCGTCACCGCGGACTTCAGGTGCAGCACCCGCCCCAAGGGCACCTGACACACCTTGCGGTCCAAGGGGGCGAGCAACCGCTGGAGCTGTTCGGCACCCTCCACATCGGTGCGCCCGCCCACCCCCACATAGACGGTGGACCCCACCTGCAGGACGTCCCCGCCCTCCAAGGTCGCGGGTTCCTCGATCCGGGCCACCCGCAGCCCCAGGGAACGCGCGGCCCGTTCGGCGCCCTCGATCTCCCCGCGACGCTCCCGGGCGCCGGGCCGGGTCACCACGGCCAGGTCCTCGCACACCACCAGGGTGTCCTCCACGAAGACCGAGTCCGGAAGCTCGGGCGCCGCGTCCACCTCCACGACCCGCCACCCCGCCGAGGCCAGCGTCTCCTGGTAGATCGTGTACTGGCGGGCGGCCAGCACCGGATCCACCGCCGAGCGGGCGATGTGGGTGACGATCCCATCGGCCAGGTGCGGTCCGGGCGGCCGGGTCAGAGCGACCCCGTGGGTGGTGTATCCGTTCAATTCGACCTCCTGCGTAGGAATGGGTGAGGGAGCCGGGCTTCCTGGGAGGAGCCGCAGCCTATCGCGCGCCCTTACCCGGATCAGGTGAGCGGCACGCGGGTCCAACGGCTTGTGCCCGGCCGGTGGTCGGGGCAGGGTGGGGGCCATGGACGTGATCGTGGTCGGCGGCGGCATCGTGGGGGCCGGCGCGGCGTTCCACCTGACGAAGAAGGGCGTGTCCACGGCGCTGGTGGACGCCTCCCACCCGGGGCAGGCCACCGCAGCGGGGACGGGCATCGTCTTCCCCTGGCCCTTCCCCTGGGACTCACCCGCCGAGCAGGCGTTCAAGGCCGCCGCGGCGGCGCACTACCCACGCTTGATGACCGAACTGGTCGAGGATGGACACGACCCCGGCTTCGAGGTGGTCGGTGGGTTGTCGGTAGACCGAGAGGGCGACGACGCCGGATTCAAGCTGTTCAGCACGCTCTCGCAACGCTCGGAGTTCGCCACCATGGGACGGGTGGAGCGCCTGGCCGCGGGGGAGCCGCGCGAGCGTTTCCCCCTGATACCGGCCGACTACGGCGGGGTCCACATCGAGGGCATGGCCCGGGTGAACGGCCACTCCGCGAGGTCGGCGCTGTTCGACGCAGCCGAGGAGCGGGGCCTGCGTCACTACAAGGGCGACGCGCGCCTGCTGTGGAACGGTGAGCGGGTGACGGGTGTGGGGGTGGGCTCCGAGGAGTTGACGGCGAACACGGTGATCGTAGCGGCCGGGGCGTGGTCGGCGGACCTGCTGGCGGGGGTCGGGGTAGGGGTGGGCGTGCGTCCGGTGCGCGGACAGTCGACGCACTTCGCCCTTCCCGGGCACCGCACCCGCTCCTGGCCGGTGGTGCGGTTCGGAGAACGCGACTACTTCGTGAGCGCCGCCGCCCCCGACCGAGTGATCACCGCCGGCACCTGGGAGCCCGAGGCGGGGTTCGACCATCGGGTGACGGCCTCGGGGCTGCTGGGCAACCTGTCCACTGCCCTGGAGGTCCTGCCGGAGTTGGCCGAGGCGACCGTGGTCGAGACCCGGGTGGGGTTCCGTCCGGGCACCCACGACGGCGCGCAGCTGTTGGGGCCGATCGAAGGGCTACCCGGGGTGCTGGTGGCCACCGGCCTGGGTTCGCAGGGGCTGACCTTCGGGCCGTTCCAGGGGACGGTCGCCGCCCGGCTGGCGATGGGGGAGGACCCGGGCCTGGACCTGTCGGACTTCGTTCCCGACCGGACGCAACAACCGGGCTGAGTGATCATTTCTTAGCGGCGCAGCCCCCGGCTTCAGCCGTGGGGAGGAAATCAACGGGGCCGGGTTTTGAGTAGGTGTACTCAAGCCCGACGGTCGGGTGTTCACACACCATGGAAGGCATGAACACACCCCCGCCCCCACCCCGGTCCACCTCCCAGTTCTACCTCCAGTCGATCGTCGCCTTCGCGGTGTCCACCGTCGGTGTCGGCGCCGGAATCATCTTCTTGCCCGTCGACCTGTGGATGCGCGCTTTCCTGGGCATGAGCGTGCTGTTCGTGATCACGTCCGCGTTCACCCTGGCCAAGTGCGTACGGGACCGCCAGGACGACGAGATCGCGGCCGAGCAGGCGCAGCTGTACCAGCAGATGCCGATCTGGCAGCCGGACCCCGCCCAGCAGCGTGGTTGAGAGGTCCGAGTGGTGGGCACCGTGGGGAAACCGCGGTGCCCACCTGTGTGTCCTGGGAGGGGGCACCCACAAGGACCGCCGGTGAGATCACCATCAGGCAGGTCAGGACCACCCTCTGCACGGTTATGGAAAGTATTCGTAGTAAATCCCCGCAGTCTGCTGAAGGCCAAACATCGGAGCGTGTTCGGCCACGTCAGCGTTGCGCTCTCGCATGCCCTGGACCCGTTGGGCACCGTGGTGCCCAACGGGCACTCAGGTGTGCCCGGGGAAGGAGCTCCAAGTGAGCCATGCCAGCACGGGAGGGGTGGGCCACCAGGACGGTGGTGCCAACCTCGCCCACGTGACCATGATCGCGGCGGCCGCCGCGATGGGCGGTTTCCTGTTCGGTTACGACAGCGCCGTCATCAACGGCGCCGTCGACGCCATCCAGGAACGCTTCCAGGTGGGTCCGGGGGTCCTCGGCTTCACCATCGCCGCAGCTCTGCTCGGATGCGTGGTGGGCGCGGGCACGGCCGGCAACATCGCCGACCGTCTCGGCCGTATCCGCGTCATGCAGATCGCCGGCGTCCTCTTCGCGATCAGCGCGATCGGCTCGGCGCTGCCCTTCAGTGTGTGGGACCTGACCGCCTGGCGGATCGTGGGCGGTGTGGCCATCGGCATGGCCTCGGTGATCGCGCCCACCTACATCGCCGAGGTCTCCCCCGCGGCCTACCGCGGTCGTCTGGCCTCACTGCAACAGCTGGCCATCGTGCTGGGCATCGCCGCCTCCCAACTGGTCAACTACGCCATCGCCGCGGGAGCCGGTGGCAGCGCGCACAACCCGATCGGACCGATCCAGGCCTGGCAGTGGATGCTGGCCGTGGAGGCACTGCCGGCCCTGGTCTACCTGGGGCTGAGCCTGGTCATCCCAGAATCGCCCCGATACCTGGTGCGGGTCGGCAAGACCGACCAGGCCCGCAAGATCCTGGCCGAGGTCGAGGGCGGTGGAGACGACCGCATCGACGGGCGCATCAACGAGATCCGTGAGGCGTTGGGCTCGGAGGTGCGGCCCAAACTGCGCGACCTGACCGGACGCTATGGCCTGCTGCCCATCGTGTGGATCGGCATGGCGGTCTCCGCCTTCCAACAGCTGGTGGGCATCAACGTCATCTTCTACTACTCCAGCTCGCTGTGGCAGTCGGTCGGTGTGGCGGAGTCCGACTCCCTGTTGTTGAGCCTGTTCACCTCGATCGTCAACATCGTGGGCACCGTGATCGCGATCATGCTGGTGGACAAGATCGGCCGCAAGCCGTTGTTGCTGACCGGTTCGGCCGGTATGACGGTGGCGCTGGCCAGTGCGGCCTTCGCCTTCAGCAACGCCCGGGTGGAGGGCGACGAGGTCACCTTGGCCTTCGGGTGGGCCGCGACGGCGCTGGTCGCCGCGAGTTCGTTCGTGCTCTTCTTCGCCCTGTCATGGGGTGTGGTGGTGTGGGTGCTGTTGGGGGAGATGTTCCCGCTGCGCATCCGCGCGGCCGCCATGGGCGTGGCCACCGCCACCCAGTGGTTGGCCAACTGGCTGGTCACCGTCAGCTTCCCCTCGCTGCGCGACTGGAACCTGTCGGGGGCGTACCTGATGTACGCGGCGTTCGCGCTGATCTCGTTCTTCCTGGTGCTCAAGTTCGTCGAAGAGACCAAGGGCAAGACCCTGGAGGAGATGCGGGGCTGAGGCGCGCGGCCCGATCCGGTGCGATGACGGGGGTGACCGAACATCGGTCACCCCCTCGCGCATCACTCGAAACGGCGACCCCCGGACTGTTAGCGTGGGTGCCGTGGGCAGTACGGAACCACCCGCGGCCTGGGACTTCGCCACGGCCGCACCAAACAGCGCTCCAGGGGTGGCCTCGATGGTCGGCTACCGAGGGCTCGACGTGCCCGACACCGTCCACCTCGGTCTTCCCTCCGCGACGCTCACGTTCATCCTGAGCCTGGACGAGGGGGTGGAGGCCGCCCGAACCCCGGAGGGACTGGCCAAGGCCCGCCCCAACCCGGTGATCCTCGGTGGGCTGCATGTGAGGGCCGGCCATGTTCGCCAACGCCCCGGCCAGGCCGGGGTCCAGATCGCGGTGCACCCACTGAGCTCCCGGGCACTGTTCGGTGTCCCCAGCGCGGAGCTGGACGTACACGACTTCGACGGGGCCGACTTCCTGGGCCGTGAAGGATCACAGGTCCTGGACCGGCTGTCCGGGAGCCGGGGCTGGGACGAGGCCTTCACGCTGGTGCGCCACCACCTGGTCCGGCGCTACCGCGACCTGGAGGTGGCCGCCCCGCCCGCCGCGCTCGTGCACGCCTGGACGTTGCTGGAACGTACCCGGGGGAGGATCCCCATCGGCGCGCTCGCCCGGCAGGTCGGGGTGAGCACACGTCACCTGGGCAACCTCTTCCACAACGAGTGCGGACGTTCCCCGAAGACGGTGGCCCGGTTGATGCGCTTCGAACACGCCCGGGCCAGGATCGCCGAAAGCGTCAAGACCACCGGGCGCGCCTCCCTCGCCGAGGTCGCCGCCCAGGCCGGTTTCAGTGACCAGGCCCACCTGAGCAGGGAGTTCGTTGGTTTCACCGGCCTGTCCCCGGGTGCCTGGTCGGCCGGGGAGTTCCGAAACATTCAAGACGGAGCCCACACGCCTGGAGCACAGTGGGCCCCATGAGCGAGAACAATCCGAGCGTGTGGGTGACCCTACAGGCCACCGACGCACCCAAGCTGATCGACTACTACGTCGAGACCTTCGGTTTCGTGGTCGCCGCCCGGTACGGCGAAGGCGAGATCGTCCACCACGCACAGCTCAACTGGCCCGAGGGCCGGGGCGGGTTGATGCTGGGCAGTCACCAGCCCGGCAGGGAGTACACCCGCGAGCCCGGGACCATGGGCGCCTACGTCGTCACCACCGACCCCGACGCCCTCTTCGAGCGGGTGAGGGCGCGGGGCGCCGACGTCACGAGGCCCCTGGCCGACACCGACTACGGATCCCGCGAGTTCACGGTTCGCGACCCCGAGGGCAACCTGTGGTCCTTCGGCACCTACCCGGGCGAGCCCGTGCCCTGACCCAACACCGCCCGAGTGTCGCGGTGTCCTGACCGGGCACCGCGACACTCGGGCGTGTGAGCGCCGGCCTCACCGTCAGCCCTGTTCGGGCTCACGGCCCTCCAACAGGTCGTGGACCTGCTCGGCGGTGGTCTCGTGTAGTTCCTCGTCCAGGAACAGCCAGCGGGTGATCCCCACCGACTCCAGGAACGGCAGGTCGTGCGAGGCCACCAACAGGGCGCCCTCGTAGGCGGACAGGGCACCGGTCAGCTGCCGGACACTGGACACGTCCAGGTTGTTGGTGGGCTCGTCCAACATCAACAGTTGTGGGGCCGGAGCGGCCAGCATGGTCATGGCCAGGCTCGCCCGGAAGCGTTCCCCGCCCGAGAGTGTGCCGGCCGGTTGCGCGGCACGCGCCCCCCGGAAGAGGAACTTGGCCAACCGGGCGCGGATGTGCTGCCCCGACACACCGGGTGCGGCCTCGGCGACGTTGTCGACCACCGACCGTTCCTCGTCCAACAGGTCCAGGCGCTGGGGCAGGAATCGCAGCGGCACCATCACCTTCGCCTCACCCTCCAACGGGTCGAGCAGCCCGGCCAGGGTGCGCAACAGGGAGGTCTTGCCCGCACCGTTGCGGCCCACCAGGGCGATCCGTTCGGGGCCGCTCACCAACAGGTCCGCGCCGCGCAACCGGCCATGGGCCGGACGCAACCCCCTGACGCGCACCACGTCTCGCCCGTTGGGTACGGCGGTGTGCGGCAACTCCACCCTGATCTCGGCGTCGTCGCGGACCGCTTCGGCGGCCTCATCCTTGCGTTCGCGTGCCTCTTGGAGGCGGTCCTCGTGCGTCCCCTTGAGTTTTCCCGCCGACTCCTGGGCGGCCCGCTTCAGAGCACCTTGGACGATCTTGGGGATCCCCTTCTCCGCGGCGGCCTTCTTCGCGGTGCGTTGACGTCGTGCCAGCTTGATCTGGGTCTGGGCGAGCTCCTTCTTCTGTTTGCGCACGTCGGACTCGGCCGCGCGCAGGGTCCGCTCGGCGGCCTCCTGTTGGACGCCCAGGGCCTCCTGGTAGGCCGACCATCCGCCGCCGTACCAGGTGACCTCGCCCTTGCGCAGTTCGGCGGTGCGGTCCACGCGCTCCAGCAGGTCCAGGTCGTGGCTGACCACGATCAGGGTTCCCGAGCGCCAAGAGTCCACGGCCTCGTACAAGCGCCGGCGGGCGAACAGGTCCAGGTTGTTGGTGGGCTCGTCCAGCAACAACACGTCGGGGCGTTCCATGAGGAGTGCGGCCAGGCGCAGCAGGACGGTCTCCCCACCGGAGAGTTCGCCGACGGTGCGGTCCAGACCGATGCCGTCCAACCCCAGCGTTCCCAGGGTGGCCAGTGCGCGCTCCTCCACGTCCCAGTCCTCACCGATGACCTCGAAGTTGGCTTCGGAGGCGTCGCCGGACTCGATGGCGTTGAGCGCGGCGCGTTTGTCCGCGATGCCCAGGGCGTGGTCGACGGTCGGTTCGGTGTCGAGCGTGATGTTCTGCGGCAGGTAGGCCAGGCGACCGTGGACGGTCACCGAGCCGCGGGCCGGGCGCAGGTGTCCGGCCAGGAGCTTGAGCAGGGTGGACTTGCCCGAACCATTGGCACCGACCAGGCCGATGCGCCCTCGGCCCGTGGACAGGGACAATCCGTCGAAGACGGTGGTGCCCTCCGGCCAGCCGAAGGTCAGGTCGGAACAGGCCACCGAGACGTCGGTGGTGACGGGTTGAGACATGGTTTTCTCTCGCAGTCGGAAGCGTTGTGGAAAAGGGCTTCGTATGCGAGCACCACGCGGCCTGGGGCCGGGCAGAAGGTGGAAGAGGTCCTGTGGAACGGGGACGGCTCATGCACCGAGGTTGCAACCACGCTGAATAGACGGCCAAGGGCCGTACCGCGTGATGATCGCGAACCTCAGATGCGCAACGTCCACCTCATTCGTCGACGACAGGACGTTCGTACCTTACCCATCCGCCGGTGGGTGTCAACCGTTTTCGCGGTGGCGGATGGGTCCTCAGCGTTCCAGGTCGATCTTGCGCTGTAGGAACTCCTCACGATCGATCTCGCCCCTGGCGTAGCGCAACCGCAGCTCGTTCTCGGCCGCGTCCAAGGGTGGGGGAGCGGGCGGGTGCGGACGCGTGCGCGCGGCCCGCCTGGACTGGTGATGTTGGGTGACCCGCCCGACCTCTCCGACGGTGAGTACGAAGAAGAAGGCCAGCGGCAGGATGATCAGGATCATGATCATCGCGGTGAAGACGGCCATGTGCCACTCCCTGGTCCGCACGAGGGGCCGGACCCCTCGTCCTCTTCTTCCTGTGTACCCGGACAGGGGGCGGCGCACCAGGGGTCGGCGGGATCTGTGGACAACCGACACCGCGCGCAGGTGACGACATCGACCGCCGTAACCTGGAATGTCGCAATCCGGCCGCACCGGCCGCGAACACCGCGCCGATTGAGAACGCCGCGCCTACTGAGAACGAAAGGGCGGGATGCGGGTCCTCCTCGTGGACAACCACGACTCCTACACATTCAACGTCTTCCAGCTCCTGGCCCGTGTCCTGGGCCAAGAGCCGCTGGTGTTGACCAACGACGACCCCGACTGGGCCGGGTTCGACCCGGGCACGGTGGACGCCGTGGTCGTCTCACCGGGCCCCGGGCGCCCGCAGACCACCCGTGACCTGGGCCGGGTCCCCGACCTTTTGGCCCACTCCCACCTGCCGGTGTTGGGGGTGTGCCTGGGTCATCAGGCCATCGCCCACCTGGCCGGAGCCTCGGTCGATTCCGCGCCCCAGCCCCGACATGGTCATCTGAGCCGGGTCCGACACGACGGCCACGGGCTCTTCAGCGGCATCGCGCAGGACTTCACCGCCGTGCGCTACCACTCCCTGGCCGTGGCCGACCCCCCGCCGACCACGTTGAGGGTCACCGCGCGGGCCGAAGACGGCGTGATCATGGGGCTGGCGCACCGTGAACTGCCTCGGTGGGGGGTGCAGTTCCATCCCGAGTCGGTGGCCGGTGAACACGGCGCGGAGTTGGTGGCCAACTTCCTGGACCTGGCCCGCCCGTACACACGCTCGCGAACCCTCCCCATACCGCCGTCACCCGCGCTTGAGCCTCGACGGCCCACCCATGGCGTCGAACACGTGGTGGCCGAAGTCAATCGGGCGGTCGACACCGAAAAGGCCTTCGTCCACCTGTACGCCGACGCCGAGTACGCGTTCTGGCTGGACAGCTCCCGGCCCGAGGGGGCGGCCCGGTTCTCCTTCCTGGGCGCACCCCAAGGCCCCACCGCCGAGGTGCTCACCTACGACGTGGGAAGGGAGGGCGTCCGTGTGCGCGACGCCCACGGAACCCGCACCGAACCGGGCACCGTCTTCGAGGCCCTGGAGCGCCGCACCGGAGCCGCCCCCTCCCAGCACGGACTGCCCTTCGACTTCACCGGCGGCTACGTGGGCTACCTGGGCTACGAACTCAAGGCACACACCGGGGGAGAACGCACCCACAGCGCACCCACCCCGGACGCGGTGTGGATGCGCTGCGATCGTTTCGTGGCAGTGGACCACCACCGGGGACGCACCTACGTGGTGTGCGCCGACGGGGCACCCGACGCCCGCTCCTGGGTGGAGCGCACCCGCACGGAGCTGCTCGACCTTCCAGACCCGCCCCGACCCTCGCCGTCCGCCGACCCCGTGGACCTGCCCGCCCTGCTGGAGCGCCCCCACGCCGGATACGTCGACGATGTCAAGGAGTGCCTGGCCCACCTCACCCAGGGCGAAAGCTACGAGATCTGTCTGACCAACCGGGTCCGCCTGCCCGACCAGGGCGAGGACCTGGACTTCTACCGAAGGCTGCGCGCGGCCAACCCCGCCCCCTACGCCGCCTACCTGCGCCTGGGCGAGGTGAGCGTGCTCAGCGCCTCCCCCGAACGCTTCCTGCGTGTCGACTCCGACCGTGTGGCCGAGAGCCGACCCATCAAGGGCACCGCGCCGCGTCACCCCGACCCGCGGGTCGACGCGCGTGTCGTCGAGCGGCTGCGCACCGACGCCAAGACCCGTGCCGAGAACCTGATGATCGTGGACCTGCTCCGCAACGACCTGGGGCGGGTGTGCGAGGTGGGTTCGGTGCGGGTGCCGGCGTTCATGTACACCGAGTCCCACACCACCGTGCACCAGCTCGTCTCCACCATCGAGGGCCGACTCCGGCCGGAGGTGTCGACGATGGCGGCGGTGCGCGCCTGCTTCCCCGGCGGCTCGATGACGGGCGCGCCCAAGGTGCGCACCATGCGGATCATCGACCGGCTGGAGTCCTCGGCGCGCGGGGTGTACTCCGGGGCGCTGGGGTATGTGTCGCACTCCGGTGAGGCGGATCTGAGCATCGTCATCCGCACGGCCGTGCGCGCCGGCGGGGAACTGACCATCGGGGCGGGCGGGGCGATCGTATTGGACTCGGATCCGGAGGAGGAGTACGAGGAGATGCTGTTGAAGGCCCGGGTCCCGGCCCGCGGCCAGTGAGGACACGCTGCCGCGCCTGGCCGCCCGGCCGGAACAGGCCCGCCCCGGGCCGCCCGCCGCCGTCCCACCGGGGTGCCCTTGCCCGCCTCGCTCAACTCCTCCGACGAAGCAGCGTCGTAAGGACCGCGGCAGCCCAGGCCCATCGCGCACGTGTTCGGTGGTGGGGTTCGGTGCGTTCGACACCGGGTGGTGTGTCCATACACCCCGGTCTTCGCCGGGCACCCCGAGCACGCCTCCCGCAGACAGGGGATCATGCGTGGACACCTCCCCCACGCGGGGGAGACCTCGGTCCGGCCCAGGACGTTCAGGCGTTCTCGGCGACCAGGACGATCTTGCCGGTGGTGTGCCCCTTCTCGCCCAGGGCGTGCGCCTTGGCCGCCTGGTCCATCGGGAAGGTCGCCTCCACGTGCGGTCGCAGGGCGCCCCGCGCCACCAGGTCGGCGATGGCGCGCATCCCCTCGTGGTCGGCCTCCACCAACATCGTCTTCGCCCGCACGCCCAGCCTTTCGACCTTGGCCGCCTCGTCGGGGTCCTGGCCGGGCAGCAGCGAGACCAGGACTCCACCCGGGCGCAGCAGGTCCAGGGAACGGGCTCGGGTCTGGCCCGAAACCGGGTCCAGGACCACGTCCACCTCCTCGACCACCTCGGCGAAGTCGACCTCGCGATAGTCCACGACCTCGTCCGCGCCCAACTCGCGCAGGAAGTCGTGCTTGGGCGCGCTCGCGGTGCCGATGACGTGCGCCCCGTGCGCCTTGGCGATCTGTACGCCCAAATGGCCCACCCCGCCGGCGGCCGCGTGCACCAGCACCCGCTGCCCGGCACCGACGCGGGCGGTGTCGACCAATGCCTGGTGGGCGGTCAACGCGGCCAACGGCAGCGCCCCGGCCCGGACATGGTCGATCTCGGAGGGCTTGTGGGTGAAGGCACGCGCCGGACCCAGCGCGTACTCGGCGTGCGAACCCACCCCGTGCGGGTAGGGCAACATCCCGAAGACCTCCTCACCGGGCTCGAACAGGGTGACGCCATAGCCCACCCGTTCGACCACACCGGAGACGTCCCAACCCAGGACGAGGGGAAGCCGGTTCAAGAACACGCCTTGGGCGCGATGCTTCCAGTCGGTGGGATTGACCCCGGCGGCCCGGACCGCGACCAGGATCTGCCCCGGCCCGGGGTCGGGCCGAGGCACCCTGGTCCACTCCAGCACCTCGGGGCCGCCATAGATGCTCTGTCTGTTGGCGAACATGGTCGCCGTGGTGTGCTCGCTCATGTTCCCCAGACTGCCCGAACGCACCCGCGCGAACACCATGACCTTGATCTCCGGCGATCCCATTGGCCATCGATGGGCCCGCACCGCTACGTTCGGGAATCCGTGGCACAACCGCCCGAACCACACACCAGAACACACGTTCGGAAGAGTGCGAGCAACCATGCCCAAGTCCAAGATCCTGTTCGTGATGACCGGCGTCGACCACTGGACCCTGGCCGACGGAACCCGACACCCCACCGGTTTCTGGGCCGAGGAGGCCGTGGCCCCCTACGAGATCCTCACCGAGGCCGGATACCAGGTCGTCGTGGCCACCCCCGGAGGGGTCGAACCCACCGTCGATGAGGCCAGTCTGACCGCCGACGCCAACGGTGGCGTGGAGGGCGCCGAGCGCGTCGCCTCCACCCTGGCGTCCATGACGGAGTTGGGCGCACCGATCCGACTGGAGGAGGTCGACCTGGACGACTACGACGCCGTCTACTACCCCGGTGGGCACGGACCCATGGAGGACCTGGCGGTCGACTCGGTCTCCGGTGACCTGCTCACCGCCGCCCTGGAGTCGGGCAAACCGCTGGGCGTGGTCTGCCACGCCCCGGCCGCGTTCTTGGCCGCCGAGCGCCCCGATGGCACCAACACCTTCGCCGGCTACCGGGCGGCGGCCTTCACCAACGCCGAGGAGACCCAGGCCGGCCTGGCGGACAAGGCTCGCTGGTTGTTGCAGGACCGCCTCACCGAGGCCGGCGTCCAGGTCGAGGAGGGTGAACCGTGGGCGCCCCACGTCGTGGTCGACCGCACCCTGGTCACCGGCCAGAACCCGGCCTCCTCCGCGCCCTTGGCCCGAAAGCTGCTCGAACGCCTGAGCTGAGGGCGCCCACCCGCGCCGAAGCGGAACGGGAAGCCAAGAGGATGCCCTGGCGCGCCCACGCCCGGCGGCCAGGGCATCGGCCCGGTCCATCCACCCACGAAGCGCCGATCGACGTGGGAGGACGGGCCAGGCCAGGAGGAAGGGTCAAGGATGGGCCCGTGTGATGGCCAGAGAGGCACTGCGATCGTGCGTGGACACCCAGGCCACCCCGCAGGTGAAGGGCATCTCCACACACCCCTTGGACAGGCAGGGCGCCCAGGAACGACGGCGGGGGACCAACGGTTGGGCGGCCACGCATTCGGGGTCGGTCTCGACCGGGCCCAGGGTCGCCAGCAGCGCGTGTGCCCGGTAGGAGCCGAATGCGGCCACCGCACGGTCGCGCAACCGTTGTTCCAGCACCGGGCCCAGCCCGTCCCGAAAGACCTGTTCCTCGGAGAAGGTCACCACGGCCAGGTCCAGGGCGGCGCGCTGATCCCGCGTCAGGTCCGGGTTGGCCAGGTCGAAACGGCGCAGGTGTTCGGCCCACAGGTCGCGTCGTTGTTCGGGGGAGAGTTCGGCGAAGATCAACCTGCGTCGCACCAGGGGATGGACGGCGAACTCGTCGAAGTCGGTGGGCAGCCGGGAACGGTGCTCCTCCACCCACTCGCGGGCCAGCGCCTGGTCCGAGCGGGCCAGGTCCGGAGTACGCCGGGCCAGGGTCAGATCCCACACGGCGCGCAGTCCGGCGACCACCCGCCCCCACCGGTGGTGGTCCTCATGGGGCGCCCGCCGGCTGCGACCGAGTTCGCCCAGGACCTCCACGACCCGCAGGCTCGCCCGCGCACCCAGCCCGCGCACCAGCGGCGCGATCATCGCCGCCCCGCGCCAACAGCGCACCCGCCGCCCGTACCTGCAGATCAGTGTGGGCACCCACGGGGCCGTCGGTCCCCACTGCCTGGCCCGCCAGGCCCGCACGTCGGTGTGGGTGAGCGGCAGGGTCTCCAACCTGCCCGCCGAGGCCCTCGCCACCGCGGTGGAGATACTCGCGCACCGCTCACACGAGGAGTCGAACGCCAACACGTACCGAACCCGAACGTCGTCCATCTGCTCCCTTCCTAGCGTCACCTCACAGTCTTGTGGCCAGGAAGGCCGCTTGGTGCAGGTTTTCGGAACTCGACTTCGACAATCGATAACGCCTCAAGTGCAAAACGGCGCGAACTCGGACCAATTCGCGCTCGTTCTGTTCTCGAGAGAATGATTTTCCGAGTTACGGTCGGTCCCTGGATCCCCGACCGGCACAGTGCGAAATCCAGTGGCGCCCGAACGTGCCCCGCACCCACCTCGGGCGCACACCTCACCTGAACCGTCGGGGAGGTCGCCGGGCCCCGGGTTCGTGGAGGCGGGCTAATCGGGTCGAGGGCGGGACCGGTCATGCCACCACGGGGAAACGCCGGACGTTCCGACTCCGTCCAACCGCACCCGAAGCACCGGCATCTCCGGAGCCCGAGATCCTGACCCGAGGAGGCACCGCCCGCACCCGCGGAATCCGCCCCGCGCCGTCTTATGAACGGAACGGCGTCGTCCACGGGCGACGGCGCGGAAATCGTGGCGCCGAAGCGGTACACGATACGGTTACGGGCATGGGGCACACACCGGCACGGCCGTCCACATCGGCCGAGGACTACGTGAAGGTCATCTACGACCTCCAGGAGCGCGGCACCGGACCGGTGACCATCTCCGGGATGGCCGAGCGGCTGGCGGTGTCCAACTCCTCGGTTTCGGGGATGCTGCGCAAGCTCAACGAACTCGGGTTCGTCCAACACCAGCGCTACGGCAACGTGAGCCTGACCGAGGTCGGAACCAAGGCCGCCTTGGCGGTACTGCGCCGGCACCGACTGCTGGAGACCTACCTGGTGGCCGAGCTGGGCTACTCCTGGGACGAGGTGCACGACGAGGCCGAAATCCTCGAACACGTGGTCTCGGACAAGTTCGTCGACCGCATCGCCTCCCACCTGGGAGATCCGGTGGTGGACCCGCACGGTGACCCCATCCCCACCCGCGAGGGCACCATCGTCCAGCGCGAGACGGTGTTGTTGTCGGAGGCCGAGGCCGACACCCAAGGGGTGATCGTGCGGGTCAACGACATCGACCCCGAACTGCTGCGCTACCTGGCCGACATCGACCTCGGCATCGGCA
The DNA here is from genome assembly GCF_040635885.1 of Nocardiopsis sp. NPDC006832. Classification (NCBI taxonomy): domain Bacteria; kingdom Bacillati; phylum Actinomycetota; class Actinomycetes; order Streptosporangiales; family Nocardiopsidaceae; genus Nocardiopsis; species Nocardiopsis sp. NPDC006832. Next base: position 37,422 of record NZ_JBEYLC010000044.1, read on the forward strand.
TGCGCGTCACCGTGGTCGAGCGCCAACCCTTCGCCGGCTCGATCCAGATCTCGGTGCGCCCGGAGAAGGGCGGCCAGGAACGCGACCAGGCCCTGGGGCTGGTCGCGGCCGAAGCCCTGTGGATCAGTCCCGAGGACTGACCGCACCGAACTCCGTCGCGCCCCGATCGTTTCGTCCTCGACGACCCGCGAAGCGCGAGAAACCCCGGTCCGTCGAACGATCGTCGGGGTAGGAACCCGCCCACACGAGTGAAGGGGACGCGATGGGCGGACAGACACACGGGGTCCGATTGGGCGCGATCGAGAAGACGCTGTTGTGGACCGTCTACATCAAGGTCCTGGACTTTCGGAACGACCCACCGTTGCTGGGCGACGTCTGGGCAGTGGACGTCTTCGACCGCCTGGAGTTCGACCGGCGCGTCTTGTGGGGTGTGGGCGGAGACCGCAACCTCGTACTCCTCAGGGCCCGACGCATCGACGAACGGGCACGCCGCTGGATGGCCGAGAACCCCGGGGGCACCGTGCTGCACCTGGCCTGTGGCCTGGACGCGCGGGCCCTGCGCCTGGGGGTGCCGACGGGCGGCCGCTGGTTCGACCTGGACCTGCCCAACGTGGTCGAACTACGGCAAGGGCTACTGCCCGAACCCCAGGGCTATCACCTGCTGTCCGGTTCGGTCACCGAGCCCGACTGGGCGGGTGATGTCCCCTCCGACGCACCGGTGCTGATCATCGCCGAGGGCCTGATCGAATACCTGCCACCGGACCGGACACGACAGTTGCTCGACCGGTTGGTCGAGCACTTCCCCCTGGGTGGGGAGATCGTCTTCGACACGGTCCCCGGGTGGGTGAGTGCGACGGCCCGTGCCCACGGCGTGGCCATGTTCGGCATGAACGACCCCCGCACCCCCGAACGGTGGAACCCCGGGTTGCGCTTGGTGGGGGAGTATCCGCTCGTGGCCGAGTACGCCGACGTCCCCGAGTGGGGTTACCGAACCATGTACCGGGCGTTCAACGCCTGGGGTCCCACACGTGCGTCGATGCGTGTGTCCCATTACAGGTTCTGAACGGGCGATCGCCGACGGAGCCGGGGCCGTCCCGGCCCAGACCGCCGGAGCGCACGGGGTCGGACGCAAGATCCCGCCCGACCCCGGATCGGGTGCGATCTAGGCCAGGGGGTGGGCGCCGGGTTCGCCGGACTCGATGACGAACCGTGCCCGGTCACGGATCGGGGCATCCGGTTCACTCACCCGGTCCACCACCCGGTAGTCGGCCGTCCACTCGGTGGGGGTGACGGTGTTGCGCACGTATCCGCGTTTGCGGTTGATGAACTTGATGTGGGGGTTCTCCCGCAGCTGGACCGCGTCACCCGGGTTGTTCTGTTCGACGCCGTCGCGGCCGCTGGTGAAGGACGTCCCCACCAGTTCGGTGGCCACCGTCGCCGAGTCGGGGTCGTCGAAGTCGGCTTTGACGTCGACCACGTAATTGGCGTGCACGTCCCCGGTGAGCACCACGGCGTTGCCCACCTCGGCCAGTTCATCGCGCACCGCGTCGCGTTCGAACCGGTAATTGTCCCAGGCGTCGTCGCTGAAGTCGGTGAGCGCGCCCTCGGCGAAGTCGCGCTGGGAGAAGAACACCTGCTGGGCCAACACGTTCCAGGTGGCGGTGGAATCGCCCAGCCCCTGGGAGAGCCAACGTCGCTGGTCGGCGCCCAGCATGCTGCGGTCGGGGTCCCCGCGCTCCTCATCCGCCACCTGCACGTCCCGGTACTGGCGGGTGTCCAGCAGGTGCATGTCGACCAGGTTTCCGAACACGAGCCGGCGGTACAGGTGCAGGTCGGGTCCAGCAGGGCGTTGGGCTGCGCGCAGGGGCATGTGCTCATAGTAGGCCTTCAGCGCGTTCTCTCGGCGCCGCATGAACTCCTCGGGCGGGACGTCCTCCCCGTAGGAGGTGTCGTCGGCCCAGTTGTTCTCGAGTTCGTGGTCGTCGAAGACCACCGCCCAGGGGAAGGCCGCGTGTGCGGCCTGAAGGTCGTGGTCGGTCTTGTACTGGGCGTGCCGCAGACGGTACTCGGCCAGGGAACGCACCTCCACCGGGGGCAGGTGGCCGCGACCGATATCGCCCTGGTCCTCGGTCTCGTAGATGTAGTCGCCGAGGAAGGCCACCAGGTCCAGGTCCTCCTGGGCCAGATGGGCCTGGGCCGTGTAGTGCCCTTGTGCGTAGCTCTGGCAGCTGGCGATGGCGAACGCGAAGTGGTTCAGGCGAGCGCCCGGGGCCGGGGCGGTGCGGGTGCGTCCCACGGGGCTGATCTCACCGCCGACGCGGAACCGGTAGAAGTAGTCGGCGCGAGGACGCAGGCCCTGTGCCTCCACGTGCACGGAGTGGGCCTGATCGGGGCCGGTCTCCACCGTTCCGGCGGCGACCGTACGAGAGAAGTTCTCGTCCTGGGAGATCTGCCATTGGACCTCGACCACACGGTCGGGCATGCCGCCCAGGCCGTCCTCGGCCAGGGGGTCGGGGGCCAGTCGAGTCCATAGGACGACGCTGTCGTGGAAGGGGTCGCCGGAGGCGACTCCCAGGGTGAAGGGGTCGGAGATCATGGGGCCTCGGGGGGTCGAGGTGGCCGCTGACGCGGATGACGCACCGAGGGTCGTACCCAGCGCCGCGGCACCCAACGTGACGGCTCCCATGAGCGCCTGCCGTCGGGTCGCCATCACACCTGGTTCGGGGGAGGAAACGGAAGGGGTACTGAAGTGGGGGGTATCCGGCATGCGAGGGCTCCTGGGGGCATCGGGGGAAAAGGACCGTTGACCATCTCGCCACGAGTCCGGGAAGGTTCCCACCACCGGAGAATGAACATCTGGCGACCTTCCGTATTCATCATGTGACTTAAAGTAACGATCTTGGTCCGCAGGATCCTCAATGCCCCTCGTCCTCATGGGAGCCCTTTCGTGGGATACACGCTCGAAGCCGTCATCGCCGATGCCGCGCTGATACGCGAGGCGACGGTCGACCTACCCCGAGCCCAACGATTCGGACTATTGCAGGGGTTGGCCCTGGTTCCGTTGACCGACGCGCTACACGATTCCGGGCCTTTGGGCGAGCGTCCCTTTCGCGAGTTCCACCTGTTGCCCGCGTGGCTGTCACGATGGGCGACCGAGTGGTCGCGTGGCGGGCCCCTCGCCTATGTGGAGATCGACTCCTTCGGCGGAGCCATGACCCAGGCGGCCGCCGTGTGGGAGCACGGCGAGCTCACCCTGGGACCGTTGCGCGTGGGCGCGGACGAACCGGCTCCCGCCGACGGATTCCTGCTCTCCCGCACTCTGCGCCGATTGGGCGTGATCGTGGGCCCCCACGACCGGGACGAGTTCACCGCCGTGGGGTTGGGCGCCCACCGCCACACCGAGGACTGGGCCGAACACGCCTCCGACTGAGCCGGGTCAGTCGACGCGGATGACGTGCTTGCCCCGCACGCCCCCGGCCTCCAACGCCCGATGGGCGGCGGCGACGTCGTCGAGTTCGTACACGGTGTCCACCACCGGACGCACCCGTCCTCCCTCGACCAAGCCCGCGAGTTCGCTCAGCAACGGCCGCTTGGGGTTGCCGCTGAAGAAGCGCACCCTCCCACGCCCGTACACGATCGAACCCACGATGTGGCCCAGGTCGCGCACCGCACCGAAAACGATGGCCACCATCCGCCCACGCGGAGCGAGCAGGGCCCGGTAGGCGGGCACGTCGGTGCCCACACAGTCGATGATCACGTCGAAGGAGCCCAGGTCGGCGGGGCCGTGCGCATGATGGTCCAAGGCGACGTCGGCGCCCAGTCCACGCACGAAGTCCAGGTTGGCCTCCCGAGCCAGGGCCGTGACGTGCGCGCCCCGGGCCTTGGCCAACTGCACCACCACGCTCCCGACCCCTCCCGCGGCGCCGCGCACCAGCACACGCTCATTCGCGCGTAGGCGCGCGTGGTCGCGTAGCGCGGTAATGCCGGTGGTGCCACCCGCGAGCAGGGTGACCGCCTCGACCGGATCCAGATCGGCCGGGGCGGGGGAGAGTCGGCCCGGATCGACCACCACGTACTCGGCGTTGGACTCGGTGGCCAGGCGCGGCAGGGCACCCCACACCCGTTCCCCCACGGTCACGGTGGAGATCTTCGCGCCCCTGGCGACGACCTCGCCGACGAAGTCGATCCCGAGGGTCTTGGGGAACCGTCGACCGCCCAGGAGGGCGAGCTCACCCGATCGCATGCGCAGCTCACCACCGTTGACACTCGTCGCACGCACCCGCACCAGGACCTGGTGCGGGGACGGTTCGGGCCGTGGCACGGTGGTCACGTACAGCACCTCCGGAGGGCCGTAACGGTCGTAGCGGGCCATGCGCATGCGTTCCAAGATCGTCCCCGTTTCCTCTTGCGGCGGGCGGCTCGCACCGCCGTCGTCAAAGGTAACGACCGAAATGGAGTAGGCCCTCCGGTTAACGCTAAAGTGGGAGACATGACGACCGGATCCTCTCGGAAACCTCGTACCGACGCGCTGCACAACCGCCGCCGTGTCCTGGACAGCGCGCACACGATCTTCGCCGAGCAGGGCATGGAAGCGTCCATGACCGCCATCGCCCGCCGGGCCGGGGTCGGCGTCGCCACGCTCTACCGGCACTTCCCCACCAAGTCGGAACTGCTCGCCGAGGTCTCCCGCGACCAGGTCGCCGAATGCGTGGCGGTGATCGACGACGCCTTGGCCGACCCCGATCCCTGGCGGGGCTTCACCACCGTGATCGAGAAGACATGCGTCATGCAGGCCACGGACCGCGGCTTGAGCGCGATCTTCCTGGAGGTCCTGCCCGACCCGGCGCTCTTCGAGGCCGAGCGGATCCGCGCCGAGAACGGCTTCGCCGAACTCGCCCGCCGGGCCAAGGACGCCGGGCGGCTGCGCCCCGACTTCGTCCGGGACGACCTCACCCTGGTCATGATGGCCAACAGGGGGATCACGGCCGCCACCGAAGCCCAGGCCATGGCCGCCTCTCGCCGGCTGAGCACCTACCTGATCCAGGCCTTCGAGGCCCGACCCGGGCGAGCGCCCCTGCCTCCGGTGCCACGTCTGGGGCCGCACCCGGACCTGCCCACCGGCCGCTGACGTCGCAAGGGCCTTGGCCCACGGGTCGAGAATCCACTCGCGCCGAACCGATCCACTGTTCTAGCCTGGTGACATGCGCAAGCGATGTTAAGTCATAGCCAGAGGTCGATCCGCGGCGAACGTCCGAGGACCGCCGGACGCACCGAACGCATCCGGTGTCCCCGACCCGTTCGACGGAAAAGGCCTCCATGACCACCGTGAACCCACGTGTGCCCCGCACGCGTCTGATCCGGCTGACCTGGCCGGTCTACGGCTACGCCTTCTTCGAGGAGTTCATCCTCCTCTACCCGCTCTACGCCCTGCTGTTCGCCGAGAACGGCCTGACGGTCACCCACATCAGCGCGCTGTTCGTGCTGTGGTCCCTGACCTCGGTGCTGTTGACCGTGCCGGCCGGTGCCCTGGCCGATCTGGTGCCGCGCCGCCACCTGCTGGCGACCGCCCCGCTTCTGACCGGATCCGCGTTCGCGCTGTGGTTGCTCCTACCCTCCCCGTGGGCGTTCGCCCTGGGGTTCGTGCTCTGGGGCGCGGCCGGAGCCTTGTCCTCCGGCGCCTTCGAGGCACTGGTGTACACCGAACTCGACCACCGCGGGGGGACCGACGCCTATCCCCGCGTGATGGGCCTGACCCGGGCCCTGGGTGTGGCCGCGGTGGGCGTGGCCACCCTGGTGGCCGTTCCCGCCATGACCCATGGCGGCTACATGGTCATCGGCCTGGCCAGCGTGGCCGCCTGTCTGCTGTGTTCGGTGTGCGCTTTGGCCCTGCCCGAACATCGCGTGCGTGAGCGCGACCCCGGCGACGAACCGGGCTACCTCCAGACCCTGCGCTCAGGCCTGGCCGAGGTACGCCACAACCCTGGGGTGCGTCCGGCATTGCTGTTGGTGGTGCTGGTCAGCGCCTTTTGGGGGGCTTTGGAGGAGTACGTTCCACTGCTGGCCCGTGACGCGGGGGTCCCCGCGCAATCGGTGCCGTTGGTGGTGCTGGTGGTGTGGGTCGGGGTGACCCTGGGAGGTCTCTCCGCCGGCCCCCTCTCCCGACTCCCCGGCCGGGCTCTGGCCGCGCTGATGACCCTGGCCTCGGTGGCCATCGCGGCCGGAGCCCTGTTCACCGGCCCGGCGGGTTGGGCGCTGCTCGGTTTCGGATTCGGGGTGTGCCAGGCGATGATGGTGGTGGCCGATGCCCGTCTACAAGAGAGCATCACCGGCCCCGGCCGAGCCACGGTCACCTCGTTGGCGGACCTTGGCACCGAGACCCTCGGCATCACCACGTTCCTGGTGTACGCGGGGGTGTTCACCGCCATGGGTCACGGCGCGGCCTTCGCCCTTTTCGCCGTGCACCACCTGCTCGCCGCCCTGCTCCTGGCCCGTCGAGACGACTGAAAGCCGATCCTACGAAGTTCTGTACAGATTTTCCCGTTCCTTGGGACTTCCGTCCGAACTCGAACGCTCCGACGAGCGTCTCCCCAGGTGCCGGGGCGTTCGCGCTCCGGTCACCGGTACGAGTGGCAAGGCCCACCGTGCCGCACCATGCCCGAGGACGGCGGGCCGTGGTGCACGGGCCGTAGGTGTCGAGGGACCACCTACGGCCCGCCGTTTTTCAAGGTGCACCCTATTGCTCCCCTTGACCCGATGAATAACATCGATTGTTGTGGCTCACCAGATGACGAACACCGCGAACCAGGACGACCTGGACACCGCGTCCGTGCGCGGAATCAGCGTCGGTTACACCGATCGTGGGGCGGGATGCCCCGTGCTGTTCCTGCACGGGCACCCCTTCGATCGGACGATGTGGGAACCCCAGGTCCGAGCGCTGGCCGGACGTGGTTATCGAACCATCGTTCCCGACCTGCGTGGCTACGGCAGCTCCACGGTCGTGCCGGGGGTCACCCCCCTGGACGTCTTCGCGCGGGACATGGCCGCGCTGCTCGACCACCTGGGGTTGGACGTGGTCAACGTCGTGGGTGTGTCCATGGGCGGCCAGGTCGCCTTGGAGATGTGCCGCCTCTTCCCCGACCGGGTCGACTCCCTGACCCTGGTGGCCACCAACCCCCTGCCCGAGACCGAACAGGGCCGCCTGGCCCGTGAGCGGCTGGCCGCACGGCTGCGCGAGGAGGGCATGCGCGGCTACGCCGACGACATGCTCGTGGGCATGATGACCGCCGACAACGTCCGTGACCTGCCCGCGGTCGCCGACCACGTGCGCGACATGATGTGCGCCGCACCTCCCGAGGGCGTGGCCGCCGCCCAACTGGGTCGGGCCCGGCGCCCCGACCACACCCCGCTGCTCAGGCACATCTCCGCCCCCACCCTGCTCGTGGTGGGCCAACACGACGGATTCACCCCGCCCAAGGGCGCCGAACTCATGCACGTGCGCGTCCCGGACTCGATCATGGAGATCATCGAAGGGGCCGGTCACCTTCCCAACCTGGAGCGCGCCGGCCGCTTCAACGAGGTACTGCGGCGCTTCCTCGAACAGAACCGCCTGCGCCCTCGCCCCTCCGGGGTCGGCTGAGCGCGTCCCCGACCACCCCGGACGGAAGACCACCCCAGAGCGGGCGCACACATGTACACGCCCGGATCAGACCTTCTCCACCGGCATCCACAGCTCCCCGGAGACCAGGCCCTCCTCCTGCTCGTCGTAGTCCAGCTTCAGCATGTCCGGCCCCTGCCCGTGCTGGTAGGCGGGGTTGGAGGGGAACCACTCGGAGAAGGCGTACAACCAGATCCGCTGGATCTGCTCGGGGAAGGTGTACCGCTCGAAGGGGAAGACCACCCAGGTGCCCGCCGGCACCCGCAGTGACTCCATCCCCTCGGGAACCTCCGTGGCGAAGGTGGCGGCTCCCTGGTAGTAGTCGATGGCGCTTCCCTCCCCACGACCCGGCTCCAGAGCGTGGGTCACACCCAGCGTCCCGCTCGGTTCCTGGTCGGACAGTTCCTCGATCCTCTCGTGGGTGGCCTCGTCGATGCCCTTGACGAACTCGATCATGGCCTCGTTGGGCCCCTCGGAGACCAGCGGTACCCGTGCCCTTGGTCCGGTGACGGCGAACGCGTCCTTGTCGACGATCCGATAGCGCATGATGGTGTTCCCTTCGATGGTCAGGTGGAAGGTCAATCGCGATTGGGAGCCGAGCACGGCGCCGCCGCGGCGAACCTCGCCAGGGCCGACCCCGTGCACGGACCGGAACGCCCGACCGAACGCCTCGGCCGAGCCGTAGCCGTAACGCACCGCGATGTCGAGCAAGGTGTCCCTGCCCTGGATCACCTCGGCCCCGGCCAGGGTCAGGCGTCGCCGGCGCACGTACTCCGAGATCGGCATCCCCGACAGCGCCGAGAACATCCGTCGGAAGTGCTGCTCGGAGACGAACACCGAACGCGCCATCGCGGCCACGTCCACGGGCTCGCCCAGGTCTCTTTCGACCCGCTCCAGCGCCTCGTTCAACCGGTCCAGCATCGGTTCCTCCCTTGCTCGCACCCCCAAGTTACGGACGCCCCACCCACTCCGACCCGACAGTTGCGGTGCGGCTTCGATCGGGTCGAGGCACGCTCCGCACCGCCGTTTCCGCCCACGGGAAAAGGACCTGTCCGGCCCACCGACCCTGTGCCAGTCTGATCGGCGACCCCCTCATCGAAGGACTCCATGACCGAAAAGCCGATCCGAACCGGTGCCGAACATTCCCCCCGCCAACCCCTGGGCCGCCGATTCGGCATGCTCCTGGGCGCCATGGGCCTGGGCAACCTGGGCGATGGGATCGCGGTGGTGGCGCTGCCCTGGTACGCCGCCACCCTCACCGACGACCCCTTCCAGGTGGCGCTGGTGGGTGCCGCCACCCGCCTGCCCTGGCTGTTGTTCGCCCTGATCGCCGGGGTGGTGGGCGACCGGGTCGACCGCCGCCGACTGATGGTGGCCGCGGCGGGCGTCAAGACGGTACTGCTGGTGGGACTGACCACCACGATCGCCCTGGGTGCGGGCTCGATCCCGTTGCTGGTCGGCGTCGCGCTGCTGGTGGGTACCTGCGAAGTGTTCTTCGACAACACCGCGCAGGCCATGGTGCCCACCCTGGTCCCCCATCAACGGTTGGAGCGGGCCAACGGCCACCTGCAGGGAGTGGAGCGGGTGCTCAACAAGTTCCTGGGCGCCCCGATCGCCGGCATGCTGCTGGCCGCTTCCACCGCCTGGGCCTTCGGCGCGCAGGCCGCGCTCATCCTGTCGGCCCTGGTCTGTCTGCTGGGTCTGAGCGGCGATCACCGCCCGGCGACGGACGGACGGCGACGCCCCGGAATTCGCGTCATGCTGGGCGAAGGACTGTCGTGGTTGTGGCACCACCCGGTGCTGCGCTTGACAGCCCTGGTCAGTGGGGCCTCCAACCTGGCCGCGGCGATGATGGCGGCGGTCCTGGTGCTCTTCGCCCAGGACGTGCTGGGGGTGGGGCCCCAGGGCTACGGGTTGTTGATGACCGTGACCGCGGTGGGCGCCGTCCTGGGCGCACTGGTGGTGCCCTCCTTCTCCCACCGGGTACACCCGGCCACCGCCCTGGCCGTGGTCCTGGTGATCCTGGGCACGACCGCTCTGACCGTGGGGCTCACGCGCGACGTTCCGATGTTCGTGCTCTGCTACCTGTTCACCGGGTTCGCCGCCACTTGGTGGAACATCACGCTGATCAGCCTCTTCCAACGTCTGACCCCCGACCGGCTGCGTTCACGGGCCTTCAGCGCCCACCGGACCCTGTCGTGGGGGATGCTCTCGATCGGCATGGCCCTGGGCGGCGCACTCGCCTCCGCCCTGGAAGGGACGTTGGGTCGCGAATGGGCCCTGGCAGTCCCCTACCTGGTGGCGGGAACGATCGGTCTGATCCTGGCCGTGGTCGCCATTCTGAGGCTCACACGGGGAGTGATCGACCGAGCGCTGGACGAAGTCGAACCGGCCTGACTTAGGACGAACAGGAAAAGACTGGAAATCTCCGGGCAACTTCCGTGTCTGATTCGACGTGGCGCCCTTTCGGAAACCACCATGGACCTTCAGGATCGTCGACAGGCCGACCCCGAGAAGGAGGTGGGCGGGGCGGGGGTACACGCGTCCCGCGAACTTGATGGATCTTGGTTTTCTGCGACCTCTGTACGAGAGCGACGGCCCCGTGGCATCGGTGCACCTGGACACCAGCCGGGACACCACCGACGCCGACAAGAAGATCGATCTGCGCTGGCGCCACCTACGCGAGGAACTGGCGGCGCTGGGCACCGACGAGGCCACCCTCGACGTCCTGGAAGAGGCCATCGGGGAGGGAAACTCCCGCGCCTACGGCGACCACGGCCAGGCGGCCTACGCCTCCCAAGGACGACTCTTGGGCGAGTACACGCTGACCTCGCCACCCGGGCAGGACCGCGCCTCGTTCCTTCCGGTCCCCGACGCCCTTCCACTGGCCATCGACCGCGGCCGCCGGCGGCCCTACGTCCTGGTGGCCCTGGACCGGGTCAAGGCCAAGGTGTACGCCTACGCCGGCCATCCCACCGAAGGGCCCGTCCTCGAATCCGAGAACGTCGGCGAGAACATGCAGAACATCGACGGGGCCACCCGGATCTTCCCCGGTCAGCGCGGGGACGCGGGTGGACGCCGAGCCGACACCGGCACCGCTCAGGACATCTGGCGTGAGAACGCCGTAGGGGTCGCCGAACTGGTCCGCAAGGCCGTGGCCAAGGTCGGGGCCCAGGCCATCATCGTGGGCGGAGACGACGAGGCCATCGCCTACCTGCGCGACAACCTCGGCCCGCGGCAACTCACCATCCCCATCAGGGTGGTGGCCGGTGGCCGCGGAGGAATCGACGCGGAGGAGCGCCTGCAGGAGAGCGCTGAGGAATGCCTGCGCGAACTGGTGCAGCAGGAACAGGAACAGACCATCGACGACTACCACCGCAAACTCGCCCACGACCAGGCGGTTCGCGGCACCACCCCCACCCTGCCGATGCTGTCGGAGGGCCGGGTGGACACCCTGCTACTGGGAGCCGACAGGGAGGACGAACCACACCTGTGGGGCTCGACCACCTCCCCGATCCTGGTGGACACCTCACCCCGGGGCCTGGACGATCCGAACTCCGGTTTCCAGGCGCCGGCCAGCGCCCTGATGCTGCGCTCGGCGGTGATGTCGGACGCCCGGTTCAGTGAGCTGCTGGAGGAGGGCGAACCCAGCGGCGAGGCCGGGGCCACCCTGCGATTCCCCAAGTAACCGCCACCGACCGACACCGTGCCCCGCTCCCACCCAAGGGGAGCGGGGCACCTTCATGTGCGCTCCGACAAAGGAGAGGGGCCAGACCCGGGGGAACGCTCCCACCGGGCCCGGCCCACGTCATGCGGATCGAGTACCACCTCAGGAGGAACCGGTGGCGGACTCCACCTCGGTGATGAACTGCTCCGCCGCGTCCTCGGGCGTGAGGTTGCCGAAGGCCAGCTCATCGGACACCCGCTTGGTGATCTCCACGACCTCACCGGCGCCGATCGGCGGCGGCGGGTTGCCGTCGACGATGTCGCCCTCCACGTCCGTCAGGAAGATAGCGCTGCGCTCGTCCGCCTCGGGCAGCGAGCTCAGGATGTGCGCCCGCACGTCGATGTTGGCGGGCAGCCCCAGGTCGGCCAGGATCAGCTCGGCCGCCTGGTTGTCGTTGATCATGAAGTCGACGAACCGGGCCGCCTCCTGCGGGTGCTCGCTCCCGGCCGAGACCGAGTAGAACATCGCCGGCTTGAAGTACATGCCGGTACGCTCGCCATCGCTCTCACCCGGGTAGCGCAGCAGTTCGAGGTCACGGTCGGAGGACGCGGTCAGCCCGCCCAGCTGGTTGCTCCAAAAGTGCGCCATCGCGCCGGTGTTGGTGGCCAGCACCGACTGGTCGGGGCCACCCGCCTCGATCTCCACGCTCTGAGAGGCGCCCGGCTGCCCGCCGCTCTCCAGCAGGTCCTCGGTGATCTGGAACCACTCGGCGAGGGTCTCGGAGGAGAACGCGAGCTCACCGTCCTCGCCGTAGAGGTTCTCCCCGTGCTGACGGGCGAAGATCTGGAAACCGCTCTCGTTGTAGGACATGCTCTGGGTCCCAACGACCTCGCCGTCGGTGGCCTCGGTGATCTGCGTGGCGATCTCGACGTAGTCGTCCCAGGTCCACGTGGTGTCGTCGGGCATCTCCACCCCGGCCTCGGCGAAGGCCTCCGGGTCGGCGAGGATGGCGTAGACGTTCACACCGGAGGCCACCCCGTAGGTCTGACCGTCCAGGTCACCGCTGTCGGCGATCAGTGGGTCGATCTTGGCCAGGTCCAGCTCATCGGAGAACTCGTTGAGGTCGGCCAGCGCACCCCGGTCACCGTACTCACGCAGGTACCGCTCCTCCTGCATCATGATGTCGGGGGCGTCGTCGGCTGCGGTGCTGGTGGCCAACCGGTCCCAGTACGAGCCCCAGTCGGTGTAGTCGGGGCTGATCCGGATGTCGGGGTTGTCGGCCTCGAAGATCTCGATGACCTGCTGCATGTTCGAGTGTCGATCGTCCGCTCCCCACCAGGAGAAGCGCAGTTCCACCACACCGTCCTCGGCGGAGGAGCCGCTCCCGCAGGCGGAGGCGAGCAGTGTGACGGCGGCGGCCAAGGCCAGGGGAGCGGCCGTGCGGCGTGTGCGTACGCCGCCGGAGGGGATGTTCATCGGGGGGTCCTCAAGGTCTCGTTGATCGGGTGGGCAGGGTTGCGCGGGCGGGGCCACGCCGGGGGTCGTTCGGGTCAGGTGCCCGAACCGACCGCGCTGCGCAGTTCGGACACGAACTGCTCGGCCGCCTCACTCGCGGTGAGATTGCCGAAGCTGAATTCCTGGTAGGCGCGCCGGTTGATGTCGACGATCTCGCCCGAGCCCACAGGCGGGGGCGGGTTGCCATCGACGACCTCGTCCTCGATGTCGGCGAGGAAGTCGGCACCCCGGGTCTCGGCCTCGGGTAGGTCGGACATGATGTGCTCACGCACCTCGGTGTTGGCCGGCAGCCCCAGGTCGGCCAGTACGATCTCGCCCGCCGCATCACTGTTGAGCAGGAAGTCGACGAACCGGGCCGACTCCTGCGGGTGGTCGGTCCCGGCCGAGACCGCGTAGTACATGGCGGGCTTGAAGTAGGTGCCGGTGCGCTCGTTCTCGGTCTCTCCGGGAAAACGCAACAGCTCGATGTCGCGCCCGGAGGCCTGGACGATGGCGCCCAGCTGGTTGCTCCAAAAGTGCGCGGTGGCACCTGTGTTGGTGGCCAGCACCGACTGGTCGGGGCCACCGGCGGCGATCTCCACGCTCTGGGAGGCGTCCGGTTGCCCACCGCCCTCCAAGAGCCGATCGGTGAGCTCGTACCAGGCCCGCAGGGTCTGTTCGGAGAAGGCGACCTCACCGTCCTCGTCGAAGAGGTTCTCCCCGTGCTGGCGGACGAAGATGTGGAAGGCGTTCTCGTTGGTCAAGCCCTGGGTTCCCACGATCTCACCGTCGGTGGCCGCACTGATCTCGATGGAGATCTCCACGTAGTCGTCCCAGGTCCACGTGGTGTCGTCGGGCATCTCCACCCCGGCCTCGGCGAAGGCCTCCGGATCGGCGAGCATCGCCGAGGCGTTGACGCCGGTGGGAGCGGCGTAGACCGCCCCGTCCACCACCCCGCTCTGGGCCACCAACGGGTCCAGGCCCGACAGATCCAACCCCTCCAAGGTGCTCAGATCGGCCATGGCGCCCCGCTCCGCGTACTCGCTCAGGTAGGACTCGTCCTGCATGATCACGTCGGGGGCGTCGTTGGCGGCGACGCCGGTGGCCAACCGGTCCCAGTAGGCGTCCCAGTCGGTGTAGTCGGGGCTGATCCGCACATCGGGGTTGTCGGCCTCGAAGACCTCGATGACCTCCTGCAGGTTGGCGTGCCTCTCGTCCGACCCCCACCAGGAGAACCGCAACTCCACAACGTCCCCGGAGTCGCCGGATCCGGAACAGGAGGCCAGGGCCAGGACCAAGGCACCGGTGGCCGCGGCGACCATGCTCGGACGCGGGTGTCGTCGTGTGGAACGGACGCGGGTGAGGGGCGGCACGGGGGGGATCCCTTCTGTGGTGCGGCTCTACTTGATGCCGGTGGTGGCGATGCCCTTGACGAGGTAACGCTGACCCGCGAGGAAGAAACCGAACACCGGCCCCAGGGCCACCACCGACATCGCGAACAGCGGCCCCCAGGAGGTCTGGGAGCTGGAGTCGACGAAGGTGCGCAGCGCCACCGGAACGGTGTACATGTCGGGACTGGTCAGGAAGATCAGCTGACTGAAGAAGTCGTTCCAGGTCCAGATGAAGGTGAAGATCGCGGTGGTGGCCAGAGCCGGCAACGACAGCGGCAGGATGATCTGACAGAAGATCCGCACGTGCCCGCATCCGTCGATACGCGCCGCCTCGTCCAGGTCACGGGGCAGCCCGCGGATGAACTGGACCATCAAGAAGATGAAGAAGGCGTCGGTGGCCAGCAGCTTGGGAACGATCAGCGGGTAGAAGGTGTTGATCCAGTCCAGCTGCGCGAACAGGATGTACTGCGGCACGATCACCACGTGGATGGGCAACATGATCGTGGCCAGCATGATCGCGAAGAACAGGCGCTTGCCCCGAAACTCCAGGCGGGCGAAGGCGTAGGCCGCCATGGAGCACCCGATGAGGTTGCCGATGATGGAGCCGGCCACCACCATCGCGGAGTTGAGCAGGTAGTGGTGGAAGGGGAACTGCAGGGCGCCCCAACCCTCGGTGTAGTTGCTCGGGGTGAAGCTCCAAGGGATGAGCCCGGGTTCGCGGAAGATCTCCGCGGTGGGCTTGAAGGAGCTGGAGAGCATCCACAACAGCGGGTAGAGCATGATCAGGCCGAAGCCGATCAAGCCGATGTGGGTGAGCAGTCGTCGTGTGCGCGCGGACCGGGTCCGAGTGGGGGTGGGAGCCGGTGCCTTGGTCTCAGTCGCCATAGAAAACCCAGTACTTGGAGGCCAGGAAGTTCACGGCCGTGAACCCCCCGATGATCATCAGGAGCAGCCAGGCCATCGCCGAGGCGTAGCCCATGTCGAACGACCCGAAACCGCGTTGGTACAGGTAGAGCGTGTAGAAGAGGGTGGAGTCCGAGGGGCCGCCCGTGCCGCCACTGACGATGAACGCCTGGGTGAAGGTCTGGAAGGCGTTGATGATCTGCAGCACCAGGTTGAAGAAGATGATGGGCGTGAGCATCGGAACGGTGATGTTCCAGAACCGATGGAGGGGACCGGCCCCGTCCACGGCGGCGGCCTCGTAGTACATGCGGGGGACTTGGCGCAGCCCGGCCAGGAAGATGACCATGGGGGCGCCGAAGGTCCACACGTTGAGCACGATGAGCGTGCCCAGGGCGTAGTCGGGGTGGGACACCCAGCCGTACCCCTGCACCCCGAAGAAGGCCAGGACCTGGTTGACCAACCCCTCGGCGCCGAAGACCTGCCGCCACAGGATGGCGACGGCCACGCTGCCGCCCAGCAGCGAGGGCAGGTAGTACACCGAACGGTACAGGGGCAGGCCGCGCACCCCTCGGTCCAGGACCATCGCCAGCGCCAGCGCCAACGCCAACTGGAGCGGGACCGACACGAACACGTACACGAAGGTGACCCGGAGCGCGCTGAACAGACGATCGTCGCTCAGCATGCGTTCGTAGTTCTCCAGTCCCACCCACTGGTGGTCACCGATGAGGTTGTAGTCGGTGAAGGAGAAGTACAACGAGGCCAGCAATGGGCCCGCGGTGATGACGATCAGGCCCAGGAACCAGGGCGCCAGGAAGGCGTAGGCGGCCAGGTTCTCTTGGCGGCGCCGGCCGGTGCCGCGTCCCGCGGACCCCTTGGCGACGCGGGCCTTGGACGGGGCGGGATCGACCTTCTTGGGGCTTCGCTGGAGCAGTGCGCTCACGGCGCACCACTCCCGGGGCACACCTGAGACCGTGCCGGGCACAGGCGGCGACTGAGGGGGCTCATGGTCGGGGGACCACCAATCTGGTCAGGGCGGATGCGGAGGACGTGGGGCCGTCTTCGCTGACGTGGCCGAGAACACGTGGCGAACTCGCAGGTTATGGCCTGGTAAGCGCTATCCATAGTTTAAGATGTTCAGTTTCTAGCACCGGGCCAGATGGGTGTCAACAGACGATCGCCCCACGGGAAACCCCCTCTCCGGATCGTTATCTTCGCCCCCGGCGGCCTCGCGAAGCCGAAAAAACAACTCCGGAACCCGCGTTCCGGCCGGTCCGAGCCGCTTTTCCCGCCTTCGCGCCCAAGGGAAAACCATGGGCGAACATTGAGTTTCACTCTGGAAAGCGTTTACCCTGGCGGCGTGAACGACACCTCTCCACGCAGGTTCGCCATCGTCGGCACCGGGTCCAGGGCGCGCATGTACACCCGCGCCCTCACCGACACCCATCGGGACCTGGGCCTCCTGGTGGCCCTGTGCGACACCAACGCCACTCGCATGGCCGTGCACAACCGGATCGTCACCGAGGCGGGGCTGGACCCCGTCCCCACCTATGCGGCCGAGTCCTTCGGCAGCATGCTCCACGAGCAGAAGGTGGACGAGGTCATCGTGTGCACGGTCGACCACACCCACGCCGACTACGTCGTGGCCGCCCTGGAGGCCGGCGTCGACGCCATCACCGAAAAACCCCTCACCGCGGACCTGGACGGGCTCAAGCGCATCAACGCGGCCCAGGCCCGTACCGGCCGTCGCGTCACCGTCGGGTTCAACTACCGCTACAACCCCGTCCACCTCAAGCTGCGCGAACTCATCGCCTCCGGCGTCATCGGCGAGGTCGGTTCGGTGCACTTCGAGTGGCTGCTCGACCTGCGCCACGGAGCCGACTACTTCCGCCGCTGGCACCGCGACAAGGCCAACTCCGGTGGTCTGCTGGTACACAAGGCCAGTCACCACTTCGACCTGGTCAACTGGTGGATCGGTGCTCGCCCCGAGGAGGTCTACGCCTCGGGCCGGTTGTTCTTCTACGGCGCCGAGAACGGCCACCGCCACGGTGTGGCCGGTGACTACGCGCGCGGGCACTCCTCACCCCAGGCCGCTCAGGACCCCTTCGCCCTGCACATGGCCGACAGCCCCGACCTGACGGCCCTGTACCTGGAGGCCGAACACGAGGACGGCTACCGGCGCGACCTCAACGTCTTCGGTGAGGGCATCACCATCGAGGACGACATGTCGGTGCTGGTGCGCTACGACAGCGGGGTACGGCTCAGCTACCACCTGGTGGCCTACGCGCCCTGGGAGGGCTACCGGATCTCCATCACCGGCAGCAAGGGGCGCCTGGAGCTGGACATGACCGAGTTCGCGCACACCTCGCCCGAACAGGACGAGCAACACCCCGTCCGCGGCATGCCCGCCCCCAAGGAGAACAGCGTCGCCCGGCTGTGGCTGCGCCGTCACTGGCAAGAACCCGAGGAGATCCCCGTGACCGTGGGCGGGGGCGGACACGGCGGCGGTGACGTCGCCATGCTCACCGCCCTGTTCGGCCGGGTCGACGACGGTGTCCGTCCCGATCACGCCGACGGCGGCAACGCCCTGATCACCGGACTGTGCGCCAACGCCTCCATCGCCTCGGGGCGCCCCGTGCGCGTGGCCGAACTACTGGCGCGGGAGGACCGGTGAGCGCCCGCCCACTGCCCGAGGGGCCCGTGCCCGTGCTCCTGGTGGGCCTGCACGGGCACGGGCGCTCCCACCTGCGCGCACTGCGCCCCATGGTCGAACAGGGGCTGGTGCGCCTGGTCGGTGTGTGCGACCCCCGCCCGCCGGCCCCCGACGACGACCTGGAGGGGCAGGGCCCCCTGCCCCACTTCGACGACCTGTCCCGGGCCTTGGAGGAGACCGGAGCCCGAATCACCGTCCTGGTCACCCCCATCCACACCCACCTGCCCCTGGCCCGCACCGTGCTCGCCCACGGCTCCCACCTGCTGTTGGAGAAGCCCACCACCGCGACCCTGGCCGAACTCCACGAACTCACCGACGCCGTCACCGCCTCCGGCATGGTCTGCCAGGTGGGCTTCCAGAGCCTGGGATCGACCGCCATCGACCACGTCCGTGGACTACTGGCCCAAGGCGTCGTGGGCCGGCTGCGCGGCATCGGGGGCGCGGGCACCTGGAAACGCACCTCGGCCTACTACGACCGCGCCCCCTGGGCCGGCCGCCGCCGCATGGCCGGACACGACGTGATCGACGGGGCACTGACCAACCCCTTCGCGCACATGGTCGCCACCGCCCTGGCCCTGGCCGACGGCGGCGACCACGTCCCGAACGAGATCGTCCCCGAGCTCTTCCACGCCCACCCCATCGAGGCCGACGACACCTCCTGCCTGCGGCTGCGCACCCACCAGGGCACCCCGGTCTGTCTGGCCGTGACCCTGTGCTCGCCGCGCAGTCTGCCCCCCACACTCCACCTGCACGGCGAACACGGGCACATCACCTTCGAATACACCCTGGACCGGGTCACGGTGCACCTGCCCGGACAGGACCCGCACACCACCACCCACCCGCGCACCGGCCCAGGCGAAGCGCTCGTCGCCGCCCTGGATGGCCAGTCCGACGACGGACTCGTCGTTGAGGCCGATGTTGAGGACGGTCTCCATCATGCCGGGC
>NZ_JBEYLC010000045.1:0-53468 GCF_040635885.1 Nocardiopsis sp. NPDC006832
TTGCGTGATCTGCGTGCGGTGCGGGTGGAGTGGGGGCGGCACAGTGGGCCGGTGGCGGCGGTGCGTGCGGTGGCCGGGTTGGCCGCCGCGGGCATCCCGCTGGTGGGAGCCGGACCGCCGATGTGGGCGCGGCCCTTGGGCGAGGAACTCCACGCGCTTCTCGGGCGAGTGAGTGAGGAGGGGTTCGTCGACGAGCTGCTGCGTGAGGAGCACAGTGTGCGGTTGCGGCGGGTGGCGTTGCGGCTGTTCGGGCGGCAGGCGCGTTGGTATCGGTCGGGTGGTGGGTCGGTAGAGCCTTCGGTGTCGGTTGTTTTGTGTACGCGGCGGCCGGAGATGGTGGGTTTCGCTTTGCGTCAGGTGGGGCGTCAGCGGGGTGTGGATGTGGAGGTGGTGTTGGCGCTGCACGGTTTCGGGGTGGGTGCTCCTGGTGTGTCGGAGGCGGTCGAGATCTTCCGGGGGAGTGGGCGTTCCCTGGTGGTGTGGGAGCCGGATTCGGGGATGGTGTTCGGTTCGGTGTTGAACGGGGCGATCGCGCGGGCGAGTGGTTCGTTGGTGGCGAAGATGGACGATGACGATTGGTATGGGCCGGATCATCTGTCGGATCTGGTGTGGGCCCGCCGCTATTCCGGCGCAGACCTGGTCGGCTGCGCGACGGAGTACTACCACCTGGAACAGTTGGATCTCACCGTTCGACGCCCGGTCCGCTCCGAGCGCTTCGCCCGGCACGTGACCGGTGCCGCGATGCTGACCGACCGCACCGTCATGGAGGAGGTCGGCGGTTTCCGGCCATGGAAGGTCGATGAGGACGCCGGTCTCCTCGACGACATACGCGTTATGGGTGGCGCGATCTACCGCACCCATGGTCTGGGGTGCGTCATCCGCCGCAGGCCGGACGGGCACACCTGGCGCGAGGACCCCGGCTACTTCTTGCGGGGAGCACACCAACAGTGGCGTGGCTGGCGGCCCAGCGTGTTGCTGGAACCCGACCTCATGGACGCGCCGGTGAGGGCGGCCGGCGAGAGCCCCTTCGACATGACGACATCCGGGAGTGAACGATGACGCTTGTTCAAGCCGACCCGGTGCGGAAGCGGTCCGCGCCTCGCCCGCTCATTCGCCGTAACGACTATTCGGTGTTGGAGCCGCCCGCGCTGGGGGAGTGGGAGCCCGAGTTGTCGGTGGGTGTGGTGGTTCCGGCCCATGGTGGTCAGGAGAAGTTGGATCTGACCCTGGCCTCGTTGGCGGCGCAGAGTTATCCGGGCGGCCTGATGGAGGTCGTGGTGGTGGATGACGGCAGTGATCCGCCGTTGCGGCTGCCTCCGATCCACCCGGAGCACACCCGGATCGTACCGAGCCTGCCCGGAGGTTGGGCTCGCGGACACGCGGTGCGGACCGGAGCCGCGGCCACCGACGCCGACGTCCTCCTGTTCTTCGACGCGGACATGATCGCCTTCCGGGAACATGTCGAGGCGCAGATGCGGTGGCACCACCTGGCGGACTACCTGGCGGTCACCGGGCACCTGCGCTGTGTCGACCACGACCCCGGAGAGTTGGAGCCGACCGAGGTGTTCGACGCGGTGCGTCGGGGAGAGCCGGAGGCGTTGGTCCGGACACCGGGTGAGGAACTGGGGTGGTTGCGCCGCGCCTACAAGCGGACGAGGAACCTGAGTACCGCGGACTACAAGGTGTTCAACTTCTTCATCGGCGGCACCGGTTCGGTGCGTCGGGAATTCTTCGAGGAGTCCGGTGGGGCCGCGTCCGAACTGGTCCTCGGCGAGGACACCCATCTCGGATACAGGTTCGCTCAGAACGGGGCGGTCTTCGTCCCTGAGCTGGAGACCAGTAGTTGGCACCTGGGACTGCCGCAGATGGAGACCCGCAAGGAGGAGGGGGCCCGGTTCCGTCGCCCCTTCGTGGGCACGAGGCTTCCCCTCAGCGGAGGGCGACGGGACCTGCCCGGACGGCAGTGGCAGGTGCCGAGGGTCGACGTGGTGCTGGACGCGACGGAAGCCCGGTTCGATGATGTGGCCGCGACTGTGGACGCGATGCTGGCGGGCCGGGTGTGCGACGTCCGGGTCCACCTGGTAGGCGAATGGTGGCGGGTGACGTCGGGGCGGCACCGGGTCCTGGACGATCCGGCGCTGGAGGCACGGCTCCTCCACGAGCACTACCGATGCGAGCCGAGAGTACGTCTGGCCGAGACCGTGTCGGAACCCGACCCGGACGTCCCCTTCCGGATGTCGATCCGGCCCGGGCAGATCCCGACCATCGATGGGATCCACCTGCTGATGGCGAAGGCGAACGAGACGGGGGCGGGCCTGGTCCTGGTGACCGGGGTCGGCGACGACCTGGACGGGCCTCGCCTGGAGCGTGCGGCGGCCTTCGCCCGTGCGCGGCGCTTGGGGGAGGGGGCCGAGGACCTGGACACCATGGTGGGTGAACTCTTCGGTGTGCACTGGATCGCCGGTGAGTCGGTGCTGTCCATGCCGGGTGAAGAGGTGGAGGAACCCTCGATCCGATCGGAGGAGGAACCGCCAAAGGACTGGCGGGCACGGTTGGAACGGGAACAGGCGCGGGCCGAGTTCCACAAGGCGCGCGCCACGAAGTTGGAGAACCGGTTCCGCTGGTTGACCGGGAGCCGTGCCGGTCGGTTCCTGCGTCGGGCCATCGGCTGATGGGCGGGGGAGGGTACATGGCCGAGGGCGAGACACCGGGCGCGAGGAACGGTCGCGCAGTGGTGGGAGAGAACGAGCCCCCTCGGCGTCCCAGGCTGCGCCGTAACGACTATTCGGTGTTGGAGCCGCCCGCGCTGGGGGAGTGGGAGCCCGAGTTGTCGGTGGGTGTGGTGGTTCCGGCCCATGGTGGTCAGGAGAAGTTAGATCTGACCCTGGCCTCGTTGGCGGCGCAGAGTTATCCGGGCGGCCTGATGGAGGTCGTGGTGGTGGATGACGGCAGTGATCCGCCGTTGCGGCTGCCTCCGATCCGCCCGGAGCACACCCGTCTACTGGTCGCTCCGGAGAAGGGATGGGGGCCCGGGCACGCGGTCGGGGCGGGTGTGAGGGCCTGCTCGACGTCGGTCGTGCTGCGGTTGGACGCCGACATGGTCGTCGGTCGGCGGCACGTCGAGGCGCAGATGAGGTGGCACCATCTGGCCGACTACCTCGTCGTCATGGGTCGGACGGTCTTCGGTGAGGAGCGGGGCCGCGAGTTCACCCCCGCCGATGTCCACGAGCACGTGTACCGGGCGGAGACCGACGAGCACCTGTTCCCGGGCGCGAGCGGCATGGAGTGGATGGCCGAGATCCTGGAAGGCACCGATGGTCTGCGCTCGGCCGGGCACCGGGCCTGGGAGGTGTTCACGGGGGCCACGGCCTCGACGCGGCGCGAGCTGTTCGAGGCGGTCGGTGGGACGTCACCGGACCTGGTCCTGGGAGAGGACAGCGAACTCGGGTACCGGCTTTCGCAACGGGGCGCGGTGTTCGTCCCGGAGCAAGAGTCCGTGGGTCTGCATCTGGGAGTACCGACGACGGAGCGACGAGGGGAGGAGGCGGCGCGCTATGGGCGTCCCTTCCTGGAGAACCGGGTTCCTCGCAAGTACACTCGCCGCCGGATACCCGGGCGGACCTGGCAGGTGCCCTTCGTCGACGTGGTGGTCGACACGGTGGGTCGCACGTTCGACGACGTGGTCGAAACGGTGGACGCCCTGCTCGCGGGTGACGTGGCGGACATCCGGGTCACCTTGGTGGGCCAATGGCGGTGGGTCACACCGGGGCGACACGCCACGATCGACGACCCGGCGGTTGACGTGCGACTCCTCCACGAGAACTACCGCTGTGAGCCGAGGACGCGCTTCGCGGAAACCGAACCGGAGCCCGACCCGGACGTCCCCTTCCGGCTCCTGCTGTCTCCCGGTACACGCCCGAGGAGGTGCGCGGTACGTGTCCTGACAGGGGCCGCCGACCGTGAGGGGGCCGGTCTCGTCCGATCCGTGGGCGCGGGCGGAAGGGCCGAACCACTGCGTCTGGAGCGCACTGCGGCCTTCGCTCGCGCGCGGCACCTGGGGGCGGACATGGCGGGCCGGGACGCCGCCGTCGCCCGATTGTGGGGTGTGCACGTGCTGGATCACGCCGAGGTTCTCACCGTGTCGGAGAGGGGCGGTGAGGGGCCGCCGAAGGACTGGCACAAGAAGATGCGCAAGGCGGAGAGGGACGCGACCCGCTGGCGGACGGAGGTCGAGCGATGGGAACGCCGGATTCGGGCGCTGACCCAGGGACGCGGTGCGTGGTTGTTGCTCGGCGGGCTCCGGAGGTGACACAGGGCCGATCTCCGCGTCGATGCGGTTCGTTTTCACCGTTCTGATCAGCGAAAACACAAAGGCTTCTCACATGGTGAGAAGTTCTGGTCATATAGTTGGACATCCGATAGTCTGAAGTCCTAGGAGTCAGTGGTGTAGGCACACTGCCGGGCGCCACGATCCACGCCGAACCCGCCCCCACCGGGGCCCGTTCCGGCGACTCCGGCAGGCGATCCCGCCGGGGCGAACTCCTTGTCCCCCTTCTTTCGTGGACACCGTCGCCCACGCCGTTCAGCGGTGATGGCCCCGTCGTGCTCGGGCGCCGTCGCACGACGCATCCGGAGGATCACATGTACGACATGATCGAGTACCCGTCCGCGCCCGACACCGACGACGAGATCGCTCGCGCCCTGCAGGACGCGATCAACCGTCGCGCCTGAGCGAATTCGCGGGTGGGGGACTGTGCCGGTCGTTCGGGCCGGTACAGTTGTCTCACCTACTGTTCATTTGATCTCGTCATGTGAGAAACACGGGCGTGGTCACGTCTGAGTTAGAGGCAGTCCGTATGGCAGCGCGCACCGTGAAACTGGCCGTCATCCCCGGAGACGGGATCGGCCCCGAGGTCGTCGCCGAAGGCCTCAAGGTGCTGGGGGTCGTGGCCGCCCAACACGACCTGGCCATCGAGACCACCGAATACGAGCTCGGCGCCCGGCTCTGGCACCGCACCGGTGAGACGCTGCCCGACACCGTCGCCGAGGAACTGCGCGGACACGACGCCATCTACCTGGGCGCGGTCGGCGATCCCTCCGTCCCCAGCGGCGTCCTGGAGCGCGGCCTGCTGCTGCGCCTGCGCTTCGACTTCGACCACTACGTGAACCTGCGCCCCGTCCGGCTCTACCCCGGCGTGGACAGCCCCCTGGCGGATGTCTCCCCCGAGGACATCGACATGCTGGTCGTTCGGGAGGGCACCGAGGGCCCCTACGCCGGCGCCGGCGGTGTGCTGCGCAAGGGCACCCCGCACGAGATCGCCACCCAGGACAGTGTCAACACCCGCTTCGGGGTCGAGCGCGTGGTCCGGTACGCCTTCGACAAGGCCGCCGAGCGTCCCCGCAAGAAGCTGACGCTGGTGCACAAGGACAACGTCCTGACCTTCGCCGGCGAGCTGTGGCAGCGCACGGTCAAGGAGGTCGGCGCCGAGTACCCGCAGGTGTCCGTGGACTACTGCCACGTCGACGCCGCGTCGATGTTCTTCGTCAATCAGCCGGGCCGCTTCGACGTGGTCGTCACCGACAACCTGTTCGGCGACATCATCACCGACATCGGCGCCGCCATCACCGGCGGCATCGGCCTCGCCGCCAGCGGTAACATCAACCCCGACAACACCTTCCCCAGCATGTTCGAGCCGGTCCACGGCTCGGCGCCCGACATCGCGGGCCAGGGAAAGGCCGACCCGACCGCCACGGTGCTGTCGGCCGCGGCGATGCTGGATCACCTGGGGGTTCCCGAGGCCGCTCGCCGCATCGAGCAGGCGGTCTCCATCGACCTGAAGACCCGCGCCCAGAGCGACGCGGTCCGGTCCACCTCCCGGATCGGCGACGACCTCGCCGCGCGAGTAGCCGAGCAGGGCTGAGGCGACCGCTTCCGGCCCTGCCTCGAACAGCGGGCGCGGCCGTAGCGGGACTTCAGCCACCTCATGACCCACGAACGGGCGCGTCCGGAACATCCGGCGCGCCCGTCGTCCGTGCGACCGTCCATGGTCCGCTCTGGCCCCGGGTGCGCTCTTCCGACACACTAGATTCCAGGTCGGCGGCGCTGCCGACCCGATGCACCCGAGAGGACCACCGACAACATGAACAACAACACCACCACCACTGGGTTGACGTTCGACGTCCAGCTCTCCGACCGGCGGAAGACCCCGCGGGAACGTGAGGCACTGCTGGAGAACCCCGGGTTCGGTCAGGTGTTCACCGATCACATGGTGAGCATCCGCTACACCGAGGGCGAGGGCTGGCACGACGCCAAAATCGAACCGTACGGCCCGCTGTCCCTGGACCCCGCCACGGCCGCCCTCCACTACGGGCAGGAGATCTTCGAAGGGCTCAAGGCCTACCGTCACCCGGACGGTTCGCTCGCCTCCTTCCGCCCGGAGGCCAACGCCGCCCGCTTCAACCGGAGCGCCGCGCGCATGGCCATGCCGGCGCTGCCCGAGGAGCTCTTCCTCAAGTCCATCGAACTGCTCATCGAACACGACGGCGACTGGGTCCCGGACAAGGAGTACTTCAGTCTCTACCTTCGTCCGTTCATGGTCGCCACGGACGTCGGCCTGGGGGTCAACCACCCTTCCCGCAGCTACGTCTACCTGCTCATCGCCTCGCCGGTGGGTTCCTACTTCTCCGGTGGCGTCCAGCCGGTGACGGTCTGGTTGTCCAAGGACTTCACCCGCGCCGCCCCGGGCGGCACCGGTGCCGCGAAGGTCGCCGGCAACTACGCCGCGAGCTTCCTGGCCCAGTCGCAGGCAGTGGAGAAGGGCTGCGACCAGGTCGTGTGGCTGGACGCCCGCGAGCACCGTTGGGTCGAGGAGATGGGCGGCATGAACCTGTGGTTCGTGTTCGGCGAGGGCGAGAACGCGCGCCTGCGCACCCCCTCGCTGACCGGAACCCTGTTGCCCGGTATCACTCGCGAGTCGTTGCTCAGGCTCGCCCCCGACCTGGGCATCCCCGCCGAGGAGAAGCCCCTGTCCATCGACGAGTGGAGGAGCGCCGCCGAGTCCGGTGAGATGACCGAGGTGTTCGCCTGCGGTACCGCGGCGGTCGTCACCCCGGTCGGTCACGTCAAGAGCGACGACGGTGAGTTCACCATCGGCGACGGCACCCCGGGCCCGGTCACCATGCGGCTGCGCGAGGAGCTCGTCGGCCTGCAGACGGGTCTGCGCGCCGACAAGTACGACTGGATCACCAAGTTCTAGTCGGCTGAGGGCCGCCCGGGGCGTCCCGGGCGGCCCGTGTCATCGATCCCCCTCATCCCCTGGAGTCCCCCATGACCGAGTCCCCGTCCCCCGCCCCGGACGGTTCCGCCCACGCCCGCCCCCGATCCCCGTGGCCGGGCAGGGTCGCCCTGACCGCCTGCGCCGGTCTGGTGGTGGGAGCCGTCGCCTACGGCGCGGCGGAGGTGTCGGCGGCGCTGAACCCGCCGGCCCCGACCCCCTCGGAGTCCGCCGACGAACCCTCCGACTCCGAGCGCACGGTGACCCCGTTGCTCCACCCCGACGAACCGGAGGAGGAGCACGTCGCGGAGGAGGCGCACCACGGCGAAGCCGTCGCCCCGGCCGGTGATCCGGCGCCCGGCGGTGGACAGGAGGCCGAGCCGGAGGCTCCGGCCCCTCCCGCGCAGGGCGATCCCGGGTGGGTCGACCCGCGCGGGGAGATCCTGGACGAGATCCTCAACACACCGCAGGACCGCCCGCCGATGGAGCCGCTCATCACCCAGGAGGAGCTCGACGCCATGACCCAGGAGGCCGAGTCCGCCGCGGTTCCGCAGACCCCGGCCCCCGCGGGTCCCTGAGGTCCGAGATGTCCGTAGTGGGAAATTCGCGTCTTGAAGAGTGAGACAAACCGGCCCCGAGGTGCGACTCTTCGGGGCCGGTATGGCACACTGGCCCCATGCCGTCCCAGGTCGTGATTATTCAGGGGCGCGCTGGCTGACGACTTCCCGCGATGACGCAGGGAAGAGAATCCGGACCCTGCCAGCGCGCTGACCTCTCGTGTCCACGAGGGGTCTTTTTTGTTGGCCGGGGCCGCCGTGCACATCCACCTTCGGGAGTTCCACCAATGAGGGACGACAGTTTCCACGTCTTCGACACCACGCTGCGCGACGGAGCCCAGCGCGAGGGGATCAACCTTCGGGTCTCCGACAAGCTGGCCATCGCCAAGCAGCTGGACGACTTCGGGGTGGCGTTCATCGAGGGCGGTTGGCCCGGCTCCAACCCCAAGGACACCGAGTTCTTCCAGCGGGCTTCACAAGAGCTCCAGCTGGAACACGCGCGACTCACCGCGTTCGGCGCGACCCGCCGTTCCGGTGTGAAGGCCGCCGACGACCCACAGGTGGCCGCGCTGCGCGAAAGCGGCGCGTCGGTCGTCACCCTTGTCGCCAAGAGTGACGACCGCCACGTCGAACGTGCCCTGCGCACGACCCTGGACGAGAACCTCGCCATGGTCTCCGACACCGTCTCGCACCTGCGTGAACACGGGCAGCGCGTGTTCGTGGACTGCGAGCACTTCTTCGACGGCTACCACCACAACCCCGAGTACGCCCTGTCCGTGGTGCGCTCCGCCGCGGAGGCGGGCGCCGACGTGGTGGTCCTGTGCGACACCAACGGCGGCATGCTGCCCGGCGACATCCGCCGCGTGGTCACCGAGGTGCTGGAGGCCACCGGTGCGCGCCTGGGCATCCACGCCCAGGACGACACCGGCTGCGCCGTCGCCAACACCCTGGCCGCCGTGGACGCCGGAGCCACCCACGTGCAGTGCACCGCCAACGGCTACGGCGAGCGGGTGGGCAACGCCAACCTGTTCTCCGTGGTGGGCGCGCTCACCCTCAAGTACGGCCGTGAGGTGCTGCCCCAGGGCTGCCTCGGCGAGATGACCCGGGTGGCCACCACGATCGCCGAGATCGTCAACCTGGCCCCCGACACCCACCAGCCCTACGTGGGGGTATCGGCGTTCGCGCACAAGGCGGGCCTGCACGCCTCGGCGATCAAGGTCGACCCCGACCTGTACCAGCACACCGACCCGGAGCTGGTCGGCAACCGGATGCGCATGCTCGTATCCGACATGGCCGGGCGCGCTTCGGTGGAGCTCAAGGCCCAGGAGCTGGGTCTGGACCTGTCCGACGATCGTGGTCTGTCCGGCCGGGTCGTGGACCGGGTCAAGGGCCTGGAACTGTCCGGGTACAGCTTCGAGGCGGCCGACGCCTCCCTGGAGCTGTTGCTGCGCGAGGAGATGGGTGAGCCCGTCCGCTACTTCGAGACCGAATCCTGGCGGGTGCTGACCGAACGTCGTCCGGCCACCGGGTCGGGTCCGCTGTCCAGCGACTACGTGAGCCTGACCGAGGCCACCGTGAAGCTGCGGGTCAAGGGCGAGCGCGTGATCGCCACCGCGGAGGGCAACGGCCCGGTGAACGCCCTGGACCGGGCGCTGCGCGGCTCGATGGAGAACGCCTATACCGCGCTGGCCGGCCTGGAGCTGACCGACTACAAGGTCCGCATCCTGGAGGGCGCCTCGGGTACCGACGCGATCACCCGGATCCTCATCACCTTCAGCGATGGAACGGGGGAGTGGACGACGGTGGGCGTGGGCCCCAACGTCGTCGACGCCTCCTGGGTCGCGCTGGAGCAGGCCCTCACCTACGGCCTGCTGCGCCAGGGCTACCCGAGGGATTAGGCGCGGTGTTCGTTCCCCGCCTCCGCTAGCGCTTCGGTGGTCGGTCGGGTGACGGAATCGTCACGTTCCTCCGTCACCCGACCGGACCCGTTCGACGCACGGTGCAGGTCACGGGCTTGAAACTTACTTACAGGTAAGAAAGGCCTGTCCGAAGGGTCATAGCCACCGTGACCCGGACCACTCGATACTGCGAACTTTCAGCCGATTCGCGATGGACGAGTGGTGATAGATGTCGAACGAAACCGTGGTGCGCCCCTCCGTTGGTGCGCTGTTCGTCTTCCCGCGAAGCGCAGGTCACGCACCACCTGAAGACTTCGGGACGTGTCCTCACCCACGATTCGCACACGGGGTGGAGGTAACGGCGTGACCACCGGTTCGGCGACCGACCGGCCGGCCGTGTCACCGCCATCCCCCAAGACCCGTAGGAAACGAGCCCGAGCCGGAAGAGACGCCTTGCTCGCCTGGGGCTTCCTCGGCCCCTCCGTGGCGATCTTCGCGCTCTTCCTCGTCTACCCGCTGGGCCGCACCATCTATCTGTCGCTGCACGGCAACGACATCATCGGCAGGCCGAACCGGTTCGTCGGCCTGAGCCACTTCGCCGAGATGGCCTCTCCCGAGTACGTCCAGGTGCTGATCACCACCGTGCTCTTCAGCGTCGGCGTGGTCGTACCGGGCGTGGTCGGCGCGCTGATCATCGTCCTGCTGTTGGAGGGGGTGATCCGCGGACAGAAGTTCCTGCGTGGAGCCTTCGCGGTACCGTTCGCCTTCTCCGTGGCCAGCGCCTCGGTGATCTTCGCGGTCTTCTACAGTCCCGGCAACAGCGTGCTCAACGGCATCCTGTACCGCTTCGGCCTGGATCAGGTGCCCTGGCTGACCTCGCAGGAGATGGCCCTGTGGTCCATCGTCATCACCACCGTGTGGATGAACCTGGGCTACGGGGTGCTGGTGCTGGCCGCCGGCATCGGCTCCATCCCCAAGGAGGTCAACGAGGCCGCCCGCATCGACGGCGCCACCGGGCCGAGGCTGGCCTGGGACGTCACCATCCCGATGCTCGGACCGCAGCTCTTCTTCCTGATCGTCATCTCCACGATCAACGCGCTACAGAGCTTCGGCCAGATCCACATCCTCACCGGCGGAGGGCCGGTCGGCTCCACGACCACCCTCGTCTACTCCATCTTCCAGGACGCCTTCGCCTACGGCACCAGCGACTTCGGTCGGGCCAGCGCCCAGGCGCTCGTCCTGCTGTTGGTGGTCCTGGTGTGCACCGCGCTCCAGTTCGGTGTCATCGAGCGGAAGGTGCACTACTCATGACGACCCTCGAACGTGAGACCGCACCCGCCCGCACCGGGGCGGTCCGCACCAGGCACCGGCGCACGCCAGGGCACATCGCGGGCCGTGTCCTGCTGTACCTGACGCTGGGCGTCTTCCTGATCCCGGTGATGTTCCCCGTCTACTACGTGTTCGCGGGCGCGCTCATGGGGTCTCAGGACCTGTCGGCCTTCCCGCCGAGGCTGCTGCCCACCGGCGTGAACCTGGAGAACGTCCAGGGCGCCCTGGACGCGGTGCCGCTGCTACGTATGTACGGGAACTCGCTGGTCATGGCGGGCATCATCACGGTGAGCCAGCTGTTCACCTCCGCCCTGGCCGCGTACGCGTTCGTGTTCCTGCGCTTCCGCGGCAGCGCGATCGTCTTCGCGCTGTTCCTGTCCACGCTGATGGTGCCGGCCGAGGCGACCTTCATTCCCAACTACCTGACCATCACCGGGTGGGGGATGGGCGACACCTACGCCGGTCTGGTCATGCCGTTCTTGGCCTACGCCTTCGGCACGTTCCTCCTACGCCAGAGCTTCAAGCAGTTCCCCCGCGAGCTGTTCGACGCCGCGCGCATCGACGGCATGGGTCACCTGCGGTTCCTATGGACCATCCTGCTGCCGCTGAGCAAACCGGCCCTGACCGCCGTCGGCATGTACGTGTTCATCACCAGCTGGAACATGTACTTCTGGCCGCTGATCATCACCCGCAGCACCGAGATGCAGACCCTGCAGATCGGCCTCAACAGCCTCAAGGTGGGGGAGTACTCCAACCCCGGACTCCTCCTGGCCGGCGCCGCGCTGTCGGTCCTCCCCACACTCGCCCTCGTGATCTTCGGACAGCGCTTCATCGTTCGAGGACTCACCGCGGGCGCGGTCAAGTAGGGCGCGAAACACCTAGTGGAGACGAGAAAGATGACAACCTTCCCCCGACGGCGAGGCGTCAAGGCCGCCGCCCTGCTCGCGAGCCTGGGCCTGCTGCTCAGCGCGTGTTCCGGAGACGATGGTGGCGGTGGCTCCGACCTCACCGCACCCGGCCCGGAGGTGCTGGACGGACTCGACGAGGCGGTCCAGGTCGAGTTCTGGCACAGCATGGACGCCACCAACGGCCAGGTGCTCGACGAGCTCATCGCGGGCTTCAACGCCGAGAACGAGGGCCGGATCGAGGTCACCGGTTCCTTCCAGGGCGACTACGACACCGCGCTGGCCAACCACCGTGCCGCCATCCAGCAGGGCGACACCGCCGAACTCATCATGATCTACGACCTGGGCACCCAGTTCATGATCGACTCCGGGCAGACCGTGCCGGCCCAGTCCTTCCTCGACCAGGACGACTACGACACCTCCACGGTCGAGGAGGCCCTCCTCAACTACTTCACCGTCGAGGGCGAGCTGCGGTCCTTCCCGTTCAACAACTCCACCCCGCTGATGTACATCAACCGGGACGCGTTCGAGGAGGCGGGTCTGGACCCGGACTCCCCGCCCACCGACCTCGCCGAGATCCGTGAGGCCGCCGAGGAACTCACCGTCACCGACGACGATGGCACCGTCGTCCAGTACGGGTTCGGCGCCGCGGTGTACGGGTGGTACATCGAGCAGTTCATGGCGCGCGCCGCAGTGCCCTACTGCGACAACGCCAACGGCCGTGACGGTCGCGCCACCGAGGTGCTCTTCGACGATCCCAAGATCATCGAGCTCGTCGAGTGGTGGGACCAGATGATCGAGGACGACCTCGCCGTCCAGATCGGCCGCAACACCGACGACGGCCAGGCCGCCTTCACCTCCGGCCGCGCCGCCATGACCCTGGAGTCCACCGGTTCCCTGGGCGGCTTCATCGAACAGTCCGACTTCGAGGTCGGCGCGGGCTACTTCCCGCTGGTCGGCGCGGGCGACCCGGGAGGCTCGATCATCGGCGGCGCCTCCCTGTGGGTCAACGGTGAGGGCCACAGCCCGGAGGAGGTCCGCGGTTCCTGGGAGTTCGTGCAGTACCTGCTGACCCCCGAGGCCCAGTCGACCTGGCACGCGGGTACCGGTTACCTGGCGGTCAACACCGAGGGCTACGACGGTCCC
Organism: Nocardiopsis sp. NPDC006832; assembly: GCF_040635885.1. Taxonomy (NCBI): domain Bacteria; kingdom Bacillati; phylum Actinomycetota; class Actinomycetes; order Streptosporangiales; family Nocardiopsidaceae; genus Nocardiopsis; species Nocardiopsis sp. NPDC006832. The sequence continues at coordinate 13,110 of NZ_JBEYLC010000045.1, forward strand.
GAGGCGCAGGAGCGCTCCGAGGAGTTCCCGCAGTTCTCCGTGGCCGCGAACCAGCTCGCCGACTCCGAGATCAACGAGAACACCGCCGGTTGCATGATGGGCGTGATGTCCGAGGCCCGCGTCGCCGCCGAAGAGGGCTGGGAGGCCGCCCTGACCAGTGACGCGACCGCCGAGGAGGCCATGTCCGAGGCCGCCCAGGGCGTGGGCGGCACCATCGAGGAGTACAACCTGTCCGTGGAGGACTGAGCATCGACCGGGTTCACCCGGTAGGAGGCGCGGGGCCGCGGCGCGTCGTCGCGGCCCCGCCCCTCGTGTACGGGGATTCTGAACGACGGCGCCGAGCCCATCGAACACGGTTCGAACGCTCCATGCCGGCGAAGCCACGCGAGGCGATCGAAAGGTCGCGCGACGTCAGTCGGCGTCGGGGTCGACCCAGCCGTTGGCCTCGCAGCCCTGCAACCCCAGGGTCTGCTGCTGCATCACGGGGGCCACCTCGCCCTCGCCGGGGCAGTCGACGTGCCCATGGCCCAGGGTGTGGCCGACCTCGTGGTTGATCACGTAGACGCGGTAGGTCTCCAGGTCGTCCTCGAAGTCCTCCACGCCCGCGACCCAGCGGTTCTGGTTGATGATGGCGCGGTTGCCGTTGGCGCAGGAGACGAACCCGTTGGTGTTCAGCGGCGCGCACAGACGGTCCACGGTGTCGGGCGCGGCCAGCAGCACACGGATGTCGGCGTCGTCGCCGTCCACGCGTTGCAGGGAGCGGGAGCCCTCCTCGCCCCAGCTGCGGGGGTCGCCCAGGATCAGCTCGACGGCCTCGACGAAGTCCGAGTCATCGCCGGGCAGACCCTTCTCGACCTCCACGGCGAAGGTGGTGAGCGGACCCTCGCCCATCGCTTCGCTCTCGCCCTTCATGACCCGGATGTCGCCGTCGGCGGTGTCGACCTCGTCCTCGACCGAGCGCAGCAGCACCGGGGTCTCCTCCTCGGTGGGAGTGGCGCTCGGGTCGGGTGAGGCGTCGGATTCCGCGTCCGTCTCGGCGCCCCCGGTCTCGGCGGGGGACGCGGCGGGATGCCGGCGGACGCCGTCCGGGTCTCCCTCGCCGACGGGACCCTCGGCGGAGGTCTCCTGGGTGCTGTCGAGCTCGTCATTCGGCTCGGGGACGCTCACCATCAACACAGCGGAGGCCCCGGAGACCAGGCACACACCGATGGCCAACCCCATGGGGTTCCTGCGCCGGCGGTGCCGGGCACGGGTACCACGTGAACCCACGGTCCCTCCACCTCTCGACGGTCATCGAAACCCAGCATGCCAGAGTCGTGGACCCACAAAGGGTAGGGCTTGCGGACACGATCGATACTCCCACGCGGTTACGCTTCACTCGGACAGTGAGTCGAAGTGGGCTGCTTGGAGGATTCAGGTGCGTATCGCACGTTTCGCGTCCGGCGACGAGGTCGGTTTCGGTCTGGTCGAGACGGACACGGACAGTGGGGAGGAGTTCGTCGCCCGACTGAGCGGCCACCCGTTGATGGGTGACATCAAGCTCACCGGTGAGCGCGCCAGGCTCGCCGACGTGCGACTGCTGTCACCCGTGTTGCCGACGAAGGTCGTGTGCATCGGCAAGAACTACGCCGATCACGTCGAGGAGATGAAGGACGTCACGGGGGAGACCACCGACGAACCGGTGGTGTTCCTCAAGCCGTCCACGGCCGTGACCGGCCCGCAGGACCCGGTCTTCTACCCGGCGGCCTCGGAGCGGGTCGACTTCGAGGGCGAGATGGCCATCGTCATCTCCCGCCCCTGCCGCGAGGTGCCGCGTGAGCGCGCCAAGGACGTCATCTTCGGGTACACGGTCGCCAACGACGTGACCGCCCGTGACCTGCAGAAGAAGGACAAGCAGTGGACGCGGGCCAAGGGGTTCGACTCCTTCTGCCCGATCGGCCCGTGGATCACCACCGGGCTGAGCATCGAGGAGGCCCAGGACCTGCGGGTCACCACCACCGTGGACGGTGAGACGCGTCAGGATGGACGTACATCACAGTTCATCCACGACATCGCGGGCATCATCTCCCACGTCAGCTCGTTCATGACCCTCCTCCCGGGTGACGTGATCCTGACCGGCACGCCCGCCGGTGTGGGCCCCGTCCAGGTCGGCCAGGAAGTGGCCGTCACGGTCGAGGGCCTGGGCACCATCAGCAACCGGGTGGTCGAGCGGGACTGACCCCGAGCGAGCCGTGCGCGGGCCGGGCGCCCGCGCACGGGCCACCCGTCGGGGCCACGCGCTCCGACCGAGCGGAAGGTCCGACCTTGGCCCCCCGAAAACACCGCGTCCCGCCCCTCGCCCTCACCGGTGCCATCACCCTCGTCCTGGCCCTGGTGGGTTCGGGGCTGTGGGTCCTCGGCAGGAGCATGGGCGAACCCGAACGGGACGCCGACGGCGAAGGCCACGCCCTGGTGCGGCTCATGCTCGCCGGGGACTCCATGACCCACGGCGCCGACGGGGACCGGACCTGGCGCTATCACCTGTGGAACCACCTGGAACCGCACGTGGACGGGCTGGACTTCGTCGGCCCCTACAACGCGCCCGCGACCCCCGAACAGATCATCCCGCCGGAGATGATGGGGGCCGAGCCCACAGAGCCGGTCGGCGGAGACACCGAGGGCGTCGACTACCGTGACCCGGACTTCGACCAGGACCACAACGCCCGCTGGGGTCGCACCCTGGCCGACGCCGCCACCACCATCGGCGCCGACGTGGCCGAGCACCGACCCGACGTACTGTGCGTGCTGATCGGCCTCAACGACCTGTTGCACCCGATCACCGCCGAGGCGATGGAGGAGAACATCCGCGCCTACGTCCGGGACGCACGCGAGGCGAACCCGGACATCCACATCCTGTTCGCCGAGGCCCTGCCCATCACCATGGCCGACCAGGACCAGGGCTTCGCGCTGCGCCTGTACGTGTACAACAAACTGGTCCGCAAGCTGACCCTGGAACTGTCGAGCGAACGTTCGCCGGTGGTGGGCTTCGACCTGGCCAAGGCCGAGTCCTGGGACGTGAAGGCCGACACCTACGACGGCACCCACCCCAACGACGGCGGTGAGATCAAGATCGCGGCCGGGTTCGCCGACGCCCTGTCGGAGAAGTTCGGCCTGGGGACGGGCTACCCGAGACCACTGCCCATCGCGCCCGGGGAGCGGACCGAAACGCCCTGAGCGGATCCGCGCCGCCGAGGCGGTCCCGCGGTGTCCGTCCGCCGGGGAGCATCCGCGTTCCGCGATGGGGCGAGTGCGCCACCGATACCCTGGGGCCCGTGACTGAGACTCCGATTCGTACCCGCTTCGCCCCGTCCCCGACGGGCATGTTCCACGTCGGTGGCGCTCGATCCGCGCTCTTCAACTGGGCTCTGGCCCAGCAGCGGCCCGAGGGCCGCATGGTGCTGCGCATCGAGGACACCGACGCCGCACGCAACCGGCCCGAGTGGACCGAGGGCATCATCCGTGCGATGTCGTGGATCGGCATCGACGAGAGCGACCCCCACTTCGAGGGCCCCTACTTCCAGTCGGCCTACGTCGACAAGCACCGCGAGACCGCGCAGGAGCTGTACCGCTCCGGCCTCGCCTACTACTGCGACTGCACCCGTGAGCAGGTGCAGGAGCGCCGCGACAACCCGAACCTGGGCTACGACGGCTTCTGCCGCGACCGCGGCCTGGAGGCCGGGCCGGGTCGGGCGCTGCGTTTCCAGGTGCCGGCCGGTGGCCCCACCATCGTGCGCGACCAGATCCGCGGCGACGTGGAGTTCGACCACGCCGCCATCGAGGACTTCGTGATCGCCCGGGCCGACGGCTCCCCGCTGTTCGTGCTGGCCAACGTCCTGGACGACGTCGAGATGCGCATCACGCACGTCATCCGCGGCGAGGAGCACTTGTCCAACACCCCCAAGCAGCAGCTGCTGTGGGAGGCGTTGGGCCTGACCCCGCCGGTGTGGGCGCACCTGCCGGTCATCGTCAACGAGCAGCGCAAGAAGCTGTCCAAGCGCCGTGACAAGGTCGCCCTGGAGTCCTACCAGGAGGAGGGCTACCTGGCCGAGGCGATGATCAACTACCTGATGCTGCTGGGCTGGGCGCCGGGTGAGGACCGCGAGATCATGCCGTGGTCGGAGATGATGCCGCTCTTCGAGATCCAGGACGTCAACAGCTCCAGCGCGTTCTTCGACGAGAAGAAACTGCGCGCCTTCAACGGCGAGTACATTCGCGCGCTGTCGGTCGAGGACTTCATCGCGCGCTGTCAGCCGTGGCTCACCGGGCAGGACACCCCCTGGAACGCCGAGGACTACGACGCCGACGTCTTCGCCGCCGTCGCCCCGCTGGCGCAGAGCCGGGTCGCGCTGCTCGGCGAGATCGTCCCCAACGTGGACTTCCTGTTCCTGAAGGAGCCGGTGGAGGACGACAAGAGCTGGAAGAAGGCGATGAAGCCGGGCGTGGGCAAGGAGATGGTGGAGGCCGCCCTGGCGCGCTTCTCCGACCCCGAGCTGTCCTGGACCGCCGACGACCTCAAGATCGCCACCGAGGAGACCGGTGCCTCGCTCGGGCTGAAGCTGGGCAAGGCCCAGGCCCCGGTACGCGTGGCCGTCACCGGTCGGACCGTGGGACTGCCGCTGTTCGAGTCCCTGGAACTGCTGGGACGCGAGCGCGTCCAGGCACGTCTGGAGGCCGCGCTGGAGAAGCTGCGTGCCGAGGAGAAGGACGCCCGGGAGGGCTGATGCCACGGGGTGGTGGGGCTGTGTGCCCCACCACCCGTATTCGGTTCGCGAGCACTCTGAATGTCCGCTAGAGTTATCTACGTCGCCGAGGGGGACAGGGACGCGAAAGCGACCGGATCCCCTCAAAACATTGGCCTATGGTGTAATCGGCAGCACGACTGATTCTGGTTCAGTTAGTCTAGGTTCGAGTCCTGGTAGGCCAGCGAGTTCGATGTCTCGGCATCGGACGTGCGGATCCTCGGATCCGAGAAGTATGCCCCCGTCGTCTAGTGGCCTAGGACGCCGCCCTCTCAAGGCGGTAACGGCGGTTCGAATCCGCTCGGGGGTACCAACAGGAAGTGGCTTCCACGGTGTGGAAGCCTTCTTTCTGAGCCGATGCTCGCCATCGGTGTCCGGTTCGTGTGGTTATCATGGTTTCGATGATCTACGCGGATCACGTCCGGCCCCCGTCGTCTAGTGGCCTAGGACGCCGCCCTCTCAAGGCGGTAACGGCGGTTCGAATCCGCTCGGGGGTACAAGAACTGAAGGTCTCACCCATTCGGGTGGGGCCTTTCGTCGTTTCCGGGGGTCATTCGGGGTCGACGCCTTCCGGTGCGGTCAGGACGTGTCGAGGGCGACTCCCGGTTCGGGTGCCGCCCTCGGGGGATCGGATCGACGGGACGGGTGGTCAGTGACCTCCCTCGTAGGTGTGCAGGGACTCGCTGATCTTCTCCGCGGCCGACACCACGGCCTGGGAGTGCATGCGTCCGGGCGAGCGGGTCAGGCGCTCTATCGGGCCGGACACCGAGACCGCGGCGATCACCCGTCCACCGGGGCCGGCGACGGGGGCCGACACCGAGGCCACGCCCTGCTCGCGTTCGGCGACGCTCTGGGCCCAACGGCGACGCCGTACCTGCGCCAGGCTCGCGGCGGTGAAGCGCGCGCCCACCAGGGACCGGCGGATGCGGTCGGAGTCCTCCCAGGCGAGCAGCACCTGGGCGGCCGAACCCGCGTTCATGGGAAGTTCGCTGCCCACGGGCACGGTGTCGCGCAGACCACTGCTGCGCTCCGACGCGGCCACGCACACACGAAGGTCGCCCTGTCGGCGGTAGAGCTGGGCGCTCTCCCCGGTGAGGTCGCGTAGCTGGACCAGGACCGGCGCGGCCACGGCGAGCAGACGGTCCTCTCCGGTGGCTATCGACAACTCACCCAGGCGCGGCCCGAGCACGAATCGACCCTGGCTGTCCCTGGTCACCATGCGGTGGCGTTCCAGGGCGACGGCGAGGCGGTGGGCGGTGGGGCGGGCCAGGCCGGTGATCTGGACCAATTGCGCCAGCGACGCGGGCCCCGATTCCAGGGCGTCGAGGACGGACATCGTCTTGTCCAGGACACCGACACCGCTGGATGAGCTAGAGTTGTCCATGGCTTGATATTGCCGTCTCGCTATATGGAATGCAAGTCGGGCCGACCATCCGCGCGAGGGTTCCGGGTACGTGCGAGACACGGCGGGACCCAAGACCGAGAAGACACGAGAGAGGCGATCTCCCATGGCACGCACGATGGCCGAGAAGGTCTGGGAGGAGCACGTCGTTCGACGTGCCGAAGGCGAGCCGGACCTGCTCTACATCGACCTCCACCTCGTCCACGAGGTGACCAGCCCTCAGGCCTTCGAGGGCCTGCGTCTGGCCGGTCGCCCCGTTCGACGTCCCGACCTCACCATCGCCACCGAGGACCACAACGTCCCCACGATGGACCTCCTCGCGCCCATCGCGGACCCGGTCTCCCGCAAACAGGTCGAGACGCTGCGCAAGAACTGCTCGGACTTCGGCGTGCGCCTGCACCCCATGGGCGACATCGACCAGGGCGTCGTCCACGTCGTCGGCCCCCAGCTCGGCCTCACCCAGCCCGGCATGACCGTGGTCTGCGGCGACAGCCACACCAGCACCCACGGCGCGTTCGGCGCGTTGGCCTTCGGTATCGGCACCAGCCAGGTCGAGCACGTCCTGGCCACCCAGACCCTGCCGATGCAGCCGTTCAAGACCATGGCCGTCACGGTCAACGGCAGGCTCCGGCCCGGGGTGACGTCCAAGGACATCATCCTCGCGGTCATCGCCAAGATCGGTACCGGTGGCGGCCAGGGCTACGTCATCGAGTACCGGGGCGAGGCCATCGAGGCCCTGTCCATGGAATCGCGCATGACGGTCTGCAACATGTCCATCGAGGCGGGCGCCCGCGCCGGCATGATCGCCCCGGACCAGACCACCTACGACTACGTCAAGGGTCGGCCGCACGCCCCGCAGGGCGCCGACTTCGACGCCGCCGTCGAGCACTGGAAGAGTCTGCGCACCGACGAGGGCGCCGAGTTCGACGCCGAGGTGGTCCTGGACGCGGACGACCTCAGCCCGTTCGTCACCTGGGGCACCAACCCCGGCCAGGGCGTGCCGCTGGACGCCGGTGTGCCCGAGCCGTCCTCCTTCGAGGACCCCTCCGCCCGCGCGGCCGCCGAGAAGGCCCTGGCCTACATGGACCTGAAGGCCGGCACGCCCATGCGCGAGGTCTCCGTCGACACGGTCTTCCTGGGCTCGTGCACCAACGGTCGCATCGAGGACCTGCGGGCCGCGGCCGAGGTCGTCCGCGGTCGCAAGGTCGCGGACGGCGTGCGCATGCTGGTCGTGCCCGGCTCCATGCGGGTCAAGGAACAGGCCAACGAGGAGGGCCTGGGCGAGATCTTCAAGGAGGCCGGCGCCGAGTGGCGTGAGGCGGGCTGCTCGATGTGCCTGGGCATGAACCCGGACCAGCTCAAGCCCGGCGAGCGCAGCGCCTCCACGTCCAACCGCAACTTCGAGGGCCGCCAGGGCCGGGGCGGGCGCACCCACCTGGTCTCGCCGCTGGTGGCGGCGGCCACCGCGGTCCGCGGAACCCTGTCCTCCCCGGCCGACCTGTAGTCGCCCCGACCCGTCAAGGAGAGTCCTCCCATGGAGAAGTTCGACGTCCACACCGGTCGGGCCGTGCCGCTGCGCGCGAGCAACGTCGACACCGACCAGATCATCCCCGCCGTCTACCTCAAGCGGGTCAGCCGCACCGGCTTCGAGGACGGTCTGTTCGCCGAGTGGCGCAAGTCCGACCCGGACTTCGTGCTCAACCGCCCCGAGTACGAGGGCGCGAGTGTGCTGGTGGCCGGTCCCGACTTCGGCACCGGTTCGTCCCGTGAGCACGCCGTGTGGGCCCTGCAGGACTACGGCTTCAAGACCGTGCTGTCCCCGCGCTTCGCCGACATCTTCCGTGGCAACTCGCTCAAGGGCGGTCTGCTCACCGTGCTGCTGCCCCAGGAGGTCATCGAGCGGATCTGGGCGGCCGTGGAGGCCGACCCGACGATCGAGGTGACCGTCGACCTGGTGGAGCGTCAGGTGCGCGTTCCGGCCGCGGACGTGGTGGAGCCGTTCGAGTTGGACGACTACACCCGCTGGCGGTTGCTGGAGGGTCTGGACGACATCGCCCTGACGCTCCGTCACACCGACGACATCACGGTCTTCGAGGGCACCCGACCGGCCTGGAAGCCGGCCACGCTCTAGCCGGGGTCCGGGCCGGAAGCCCCTTCCGAACACGGGATCGAGGGTCGTTGTGACGCAGCGCACCCTCGGTCCCGAATAATTTTACCTTTACTTGACGTGAGCATTCGCTTACCGACTTTGTGTCCTTAAGGCGGGAGGTCGGGGGGCCCGGAATCCGGTTATACGTAGGCTTTTGAGGCCTACAGAAGGGGGCAAAAAGGACGCGTTCCCCGTCCGGGCACATCCGTCCCGGTAGTTGCGGAGCGTGACCTTGCAGGTCGGAAAGGCCCCGACACGCCTTGCCCACGGGCGTTTGTATTTGTGTAAGGGCCGCTGCTTCCCCTAATTTCGTGCGAGCAAGGGGGAACCGGAGGAACCTTATGAACAAGCGTGACCTGATCGACGCGATCTCCGACCGGCTCGGAGACAAGAAGACCGCGACCGAAGCGGTCAACGCTGTGCTTGAAACCATTCAGGCCACCGTGGCGTCGGGCGACAAGGTCGCCATCACGGGCTTCGGAGTATTCGAGAAGTCCGAGCGCGCGGCGCGTACCGCTCGCAATCCCGCCACCGGCGCCACGATCAACGTCCCCGCGAGCTTCGTTCCGAAGTTCCGCGCCGGCGCTGACTTCAAGGCTCTGGTCAACGGCGACAAGAAGTAGTCCTCTCGCCTCAGGCGAGCCGGAAGTACCCGCCCGGGTTCCCTCCATAGGGGGCCCGGGCGGAGTGCTGTCCGGGGTCGCTCTCCATCGGTCCGGGGTCGTCCTCGGGTCGGGCGCGGCCCACGGATGCTCTGGACGGCGCTCAGACGCACCGAGAGTGCCTCAGGGGCTCTTCTGTGACTCCCGGGTCGACACGCGCCCCACCAGGGCGCGTGTGCGCGGACCCAGGCCCAGGGTGGTCGCGCAGACCAGGTCCTCGGGTGTGTCCACGTCACGGCGCACCGACTCCACGTTCGGCGGTGAGAGCTCGTGTGCCCCACCCGCCAGATGGCGGGCCCGGGAGGCCCCCTCGAAGGCGGGGGCGAACGGCCGACCCGGTGCCGCGGCCAACAAGGTCGTTCCCACCCGCGGCGAGTCCGCGAGGAACGACCGCTCGTGGGCGGACGCGGCGGTGAGGACACGCTCCAGCTCCGCCGGCCGCAGTGCCGGCAGGTCCGCCGACAACGCGCAGATCCCCAGCCCGGGTCCCAGGGCGCGCGCGGTGCGCGCCCCGTGCACCAGGGCCGGGTTCAGACCGCCCCCCGGCTCCCCGGACACCACCACGGCGCCCAGGGCGGACAAGGCGGCGTCCGCGCGGGCGTCGTCGGTCACCACGAACAGCGTCCCCACCGAAGGGCACCGGCGCGCGGCGGCCACCGTGTCGCAGGCGATCGCGAGCGCCAGTTCCTCGCGAAGGTCCCCGGCGGCCCGGGCCAGTCGACTCTTGGCCAGACCGAGGTGCTTGACTGGGACGATCAGGGACCAGCGCACCCCGGGCAGGGCGGACCCGCCACGTTCTCCACAGCCGGTCACGGTTCCCCCGGAACTTGATACGGCGACGACACTGACGAGGGTAGATGTTCGGGGATCGGCGCGGCGCGGACACCCTAGACTGAGTCGGTTGTGTTGAAGTGAGGAGTCCCGTGACCAAGCAACGAGAATCACGATGGGTCGTTTGGGTCGTGTCCCGGATCGTCCGTTTCGTCCTCTGGCTGATCACCAAGCCGGAGTGGCGGGGGACCGAGAACGTCCCCAAGCAGGGCGGTGCGATCATCGCGGCCAACCACCTGTCCGTGACCGACCCGCTGACGGTCGCCCACTTCCTCTACATCGGTGCCCGGCGCTGGCCCACCTTCACCATGAAGGACTCGGTCATGAAGATCCCGGTGGTCAGCTCGGTCGCCAAGGCCACGGGCCAGATCCCGATCAAGCGCGGCAGCTCCGACGCGGTCAAGGCGCTGGGCGAGGCCGAGAAGGCGCTCACCCAGGACGGTTCCTCGGTGATCTTCTACCCCGAGGGCACCTGCACCCGTGATCCGAACCTGTGGCCGATGACCGCCAAGAACGGTGTGGCGCGCCTGGCGCTGACCACGGGTGTCCCGGTCATCCCGGTGGCGCACTGGGGAGAGCAGAACATCCTGCCCTACGGTGCGAAGAAGCCCCGGCTGCTGCCGCCGCGCAAGCGCATTCAGTTCAAGGCCGGACCGCCGGTGGACCTGTCCGCCTACCGGGACGAGCCGATCACGGCCACCGTCCTGGAGGGGGCCACCAAGGCGATCATGGCCGACATCACCGCCCTGCAGGCCGAGATCCGCGGGGAGGAGCCGCCCGCGGTGCCCTTCGACTTCGCCAAGGCCCGCCGGGAGCAGGCCGAGGCCAAGCGCACCGAACGCGCGGTGGAGCAAGGGGGACAGGGCGCCGAGGCCGCGGCGAACGGGGCCGGGCAGGCCGAGACCGCCGACGGCGACAACGGGAAGAACAACACGGGGGCATGACCGAGTACATGAGCGATGACAAGGTGAAGGTCGCGATTCTGGGCGGTGGCTCGTGGGGGACCACGTTCGCCAACGTCGTCGCCGACGCCGCCGACCTCGCCCGCAAGTCGGGGCAGGAGGCCGCCGAGGTCGTCCTGTGGGCGCGCCGGGCCACGATCGTGGACGCGATCAACGAGGCCTCGGAGAACCCCGACTACCTCCCGGGGCTCATGCTCAACGCGGAGCTGCGGGCCACCACCGACGTCGACGAGGCGCTGGAAGGCGCCTCGGTCGTGGTACTGGCGGTACCCTCCCAGTCGCTGCGGGCCAACCTCGCCGACCTGAAGGACGTCTTCCCCCGGAACGCCGTGGCCGTCAGCCTCATGAAGGGCGTCGAGCTGGGCAACCTCCTACGGATGAGCCAGGTCATCGGCGAGGTCCTGGAGCTGCCCGAGGAACAGATCGCCGTGGTCTCGGGCCCCAACCTGGCCAGGGAGATCGCCGAACGCCAGCCGGCCACCGCCGTGGTGGCCTGCCCGCACGAGCCCACGGCCGTGCGGTTGCAGTCGCTGTTCAAGTCGGCCTACTTCCGCCCCTACACCAGCACCGACCTGGTGGGCGTGGAGATCGGCGGCGCGATGAAGAACGTCATCGGGCTGGCCGTGGGCGTGGCCGAGGGCATGGGCTTCGGTGACAACACCAAGGCCTCGCTCATCACCCGTGGTCTGGCCGAGACCACCCGCCTGGCGGTGACGCTCGGCGCCGACGAGCACACCCTGTCCGGCCTGGCCGGAATGGGCGACCTCGTCGCGACATGCTCCTCCCCGCTGTCGCGGAACCGGACCTTCGGTGAGAAACTGGGCGCCGGTAAGACCCTGGAACAGGTCGTCCAAGAGACCAGCCAGACGGCCGAAGGGGTCAAGTCCTCCGAGTCGATCCTCGAACTCGGGTGGGCCAACGGGGTCGACATGCCGATCACCGAGGCCGTCGTCAAGATGATGCACCACGACCTGAGCCCGGCCCGGGCGCTCGCGGAATTCATGTCCCGTAGCAGCAAGCCGGAGCGGTACGGGGTCTGAGAGCGAGCACGATGTCACACACACCCGGATCCGGGAACGCGGGCGAGCACACCAGGGCGGTCTCCCTTCCGGAGTCCTCCGCCCCCGACCAACGACCGATGCGGATGCCGGTCCACCGCGCCACCACGTACGCGTTCGACACCTCGCAGGGGTTCGCCGACGTGCTGGACGGCAGGACCGACGGCTACTCCTACGCGCGCATCGACAGCCCCACCGCGGACGCCTTCGCCGAGGCCGTGGCCGCGCTGGAGGGCGTGGGGCTCCCCGACCGGGTGCGCGGCCAGGCGTTCGCCTCCGGCATGGCGGCGATCAGCACCGTGTTCCTGGCCCTGACCGAGGCGGGGGCGCACGTGGTGGCGTCCCGCTCGATCTACGGCAACACCTACTCGCTGCTGGACCGGATGATGCGTCGGTTCGGCGTGCGCACCGACTTCGTGGACATCACCGACCTGGACTCGGTGCGGGCGGCGATCACCCCGGACACGCGGATGGTGTTCACCGAGACGCTGTCCAACCCCACCATGACCGTCTCCGACCTGCCGGAACTGGGGCGGATCTGCCGTTCGGCGGGCGCCGCGCTGGTGGTGGACTCCACGTTCGCTTCCCCGGCGATCTGCCGTCCCCTGGAGTTCGGCGCGGACGTGGTGGTGCACTCGGCCACCAAGTACCTGGGCGGACACAGCGACACCACCGGTGGTGTGGCCGTGGCCTCGCCCTCGCTGATCGAGCGGATCCGCGCGGCCCGCGTCGACCTGGGCCCGTGCCTGGCCCCGGACGAGGCGTACCTGCTGCACCGCGGTCTGGAGACCCTGCCGCTGCGCGTACAGCGCCAGTGCGAGACCGCCGCGGCGTTCGCCGCCGCGCTGGAGGACCACCCGGCCGTGGAGCGGGTCGACCACCCGTCACTGGCCGCGCACCCCCAGCACGACCTCGCGGACAAGCTGTTCGACGCGGGCCGTTACGGCGCCGTGGTCACCGTGCACCTCAAGGGCGGACGCGACGACGGCATGGCCTTCGTCGACCGCCTGCGGCTGGCCACGATCGCCGCGTCCCTGGGCGGCACCCACACCCTGGTCGGGCATGTGGGCTCGACCTCGCACCGGTTGATGAGCGCGGCCGAACTGGCGGCGGCGGGCGTCTCACCGGGCGCGGTACGGTTCTCCATCGGCCTGGAGGACCCCCAGGACCTCATCGACGACGCCTTGACGGCGCTCGACGGGGGAAAGTGACACACGGGACGAATTCCACTCGTTCCGGTTCCATCGTTAGGCGAGATAAGGTCTGTCAGCATGTCGTCCGAGCAGCGCAAGATTCGGGTCGCCGTCGTCTTCGGCGGTCGTAGTTCCGAGCACGAGATCTCCTGCGTCACCGCGGGCAGCGTCATGTCCGTCATCGATCCCGATCGCTACGAGATCGTCCCGGTCGGGATCACCCCGTCCGGCAACTGGGTCCTGACCTCGGGCGACCCCGAGGCCCTGCGCATCGACGCGGTGACCAAGACGCTGCCGTCGGTCTCCGAGGAGGGCACCGAACTGGCGCTGCCGTTCGACGGCCCGGGCCGGCTCATGACCGTCTCCCCGGACCAGGGCACGCAGCGCCTGGCCGAGGTCGACGTCGTGCTGCCGCTGCTGCACGGTCCTTTCGGCGAGGACGGCACCATCCAAGGCCTGTTCGAGATGATGGGCGTGCGCTACGCGGGCGCCGGGGTGTTCTCCAGCGCCGCCGCCATGGACAAGGTGTTCATGAAGGCGTTGCTGGTCGGCAACGGCATCCCCACCAGCCCGTTCGTCGCCATCACCGAACGCACCTGGCGCAACGAGCGCAAGAAGGTCCTGGACGACGTCGCCGAGTTGGGCACGACGGTGTTCGTCAAGCCGGCCCGTGCCGGCAGCAGCGTCGGGATCAGCCGGGTGCGGGACTCCTCCGACACCGACGCGGTCGTGGCCGCCGTCGAGGCCGCCCGTGAGCACGATCCCAAGGTGCTCGTCGAGGCCCAGGTCATCGGCCGGGAGATCGAGTGCGGGGTGCTGGAGTCCGAGGACGGCGGCATCGCCGACGTGTCGTTCCCCGCCGAGGTGCACGTGGCCGACGGCTTCGACTTCTACGACTTCGAGGCCAAGTACCTGTCCACCTCCAGCCTGACCATCCCGGCCCGGATCCCGGAGGAGGCCACGGCACGTCTGCGCCAGATGGCCGTCGACGTGTTCGAGGCCATGGGCTGCGAGGGTCTGGCCCGGGTGGACTTCTTCTACACCGAGGACGGCGAAGTCCTCGTCAACGAGCTCAACACCATGCCCGGCTTCACCCTGGCGTCGGCCTTCCCGAAGATGTGGGAGGCCACCGGCGTGGACTACGCGACCCTGGTGGAGCGCATGATCACCACCGCCCTGCGCCGCGACCCCGGTCTGCGATAGAGCCCTTCCAGACGTTGTCCACAGGCCCGGCCGTCCACAGTGGCGCCGGGCCTGTGGCGTGTGGTCCCCTCGAATTCGGGGGAGCCTCGAACTTCTTCCACTTCGCGCCGCCCGCACGTCGAATTCCTGGGGATCCTTCGAGAAAGCGCGTACGCTGGCAGAGTGCTCTCGCTACGCTCGGAAACGTTCTGGATACCGCAGGGAGCCGCCCATGACGTGTGCTGTGCAGGAGCGGACGGAGAAGTCTGAGATGGACCTCCACGCACTGGCCGAAAGCATCGAACTCCCGGATGGTTACCGCACGGAGATCATCAACGGGAGCATCATCGTGTCGCCTACGCCCACGGTCAGACATGCCGACATTCTCACCGAGGTACACGAGTCGCTACTAGAAGTCGGTCTCAAGGACCAGGGTCTACGGGCGATGCAGATGATCACTCTGGAGATCGCCAAGACGGGTGACCGATATGTTCCCGACCTGGTCGTCATGCCGATCCCTCTGGCGAGGGGGGAGGGGTGGGATGGTCCGGAATGGACACGTCCTGCCGAGGAGGTCGAGCTGGTCGTGGAGGTCGTCTCTCCGAGCAGTAGGCACGCTGACTGGATCGACAAGGCGAAGGGGTATGCGCAGGCCGGGGTCCCCTTGTACCTGGTGATCGATCCGGTACGGGAGGAGGTCGCTCTGTTCCAAGAACCGGAGGGATCGGAGCACCAGGAAGTGACTCGAACTCAAAAGAACGGATCGGTTCGCTTCCCGAAGCCGTTCGACCTGAAACTGGACGCGGCTGATCTGCTGCTCTCCGATACCTGAGCGAGAACAAGGGTGTGTCGAAGGGGCGGGCGACCACGTGGTCGCCCGCCCCCTTTCGTGGCGTGTTTCAGGCGGTGGTCGTCGGGGGGACCTGCGGAACCGGCGTCTGCGGGGACTCGGGCTGTTCGGGAAGGAGTTCGCGGGCGAGGATGGTTCCGCCGGCGGTCGCGGCCGGGAACACCACCACCGCCACGAACGGCACCGCCAGCAGGAAGTACGTGGGGAGCGAGAAGCCCAGAACCCGCCAGCGGCGCCGGCCCATGTGTTGCCTGCGGTCCCGGAGCCGCAGCAGCCCTCGGCGGTCGAAGGCGCTGGCGACGAGCTCGATACAGAGCAGCCAGCCGCCCATCACGGCGGTCAGCGCCGGCCCCAGGACCCAACCCACCACGGGGATCAGCCCGAGCAGGAACGCGCAGAGCGTCACGACCAGGGAGACCAGTACCAGGACCACCGCCTGGCGGGTGGCGCGGATGATCGAGGCGATCAGGGGTTCTTCGAAGGCCTCGGGTGCCCCGCCCATCTCCTCCTCGACCATCTCGGCGATCTTGTCGTAGATCGGGGCGCCCAGGGTCAGGGTCACCGTGGTGAAGGCCACCACCATCACCAGGATCGAACCGACCAGCAGCCCCAGCGCCAGGGAGCCGCGCACCAGCCCCCGCCAGGGGGAGTCCCAGCCGGCGGCGAAGGGGGTGGCCCAGGCGACCAGATCCTCCATGTTGAGGATCAGGGTGACCAACGCCGCCAGGAACAGCAGCGACGTGATCAGCGCCGGTAGGGCGCCGAGGAGGAACAGGCGGGGTCTGCGCACGACGATGGCCAGACCGCGGAACAGGGTGCCGACCCCGGAGAGGGCCTCACTTATGGGATTCACAGGCGAACACTAGCGCTCGTGCACCCGCCTGTACCATCCGTCCTCCTCCAGCAGCCGGGTGTGGGTGCCCGACTGCAGCACACGGCCGTCGCGGACCACGTAGATCCGATCCACCCGGTCCAGCCCGGTGAGGTCGTGGGTGATGAGCAGGGTGGAGAACCCCTCGGCCGCGGCGAGCAGGTCCGCCACCACGGCGTCACGGGTGTCGGGGTCCAGGTGCGCGGTGGGTTCGTCCAGCACCAGGACCCGGGGCGCGGCCAACACCGCGCGCGCCAGGGCCAGCCGCTGCACCATTCCGCCGCTCAGTCCCAGACCGTGCGATCCCACCTGGGTGTCCAACCCCTGGGGCATCGCCTCGACGTCGTGGGCCAGGCGTGCGCCGCGCAGCGCGGCCCAGAGTTCGTCGTCCTCGGCGCCGGGCTTGGCCAGACGTAGGTTCTCCCGCAGGGTCGACCCGAACACGTGCGGGTCCTCCGGCACCCCGGAGACCACACGGCGCACCTCGTCGGCGGGGTAGGCGGTGATGTCGGTGCCACCGATCTCCACTCGGCCCTCGTCGGGGTCGCGCAACCGCAGCAGTACCGACGCCAGCGTGCTCTTGCCCGCGCCGCTCGGCCCGATCACGGCCACGGTCGCCCCGGCGGGGATCTCCAGGTCCACCCCGTCCAAGGCCCACGGTTCCTCGGGACCGTACCGAACCCGCAGGTCGCGGATGTGGACGGGGGCGTCGGCGTCCGGGTCGATCTCCAGCCCCTCCTGGGTGGGCGGCGCGATGGCGGCGGGGGTGTCCAGCACACCGAACAGGCGGACACCGCTCGCCCGGATCGCCCCCAGGCGGGAGGCCACGGCGGGCAACGGCGCGACGATCTCGAAGGCGGCGAGAGTGGTCAGCACCAGCACGGCCAGGGCGGTGGGGCCGATGGTGCCCTCCTCCACGGCCAGCACCCCCAGGAAGAGGGCGCCCCACACCGTCAGTCCGGTGATCAGGGCGTTGACGCCCTCGCTCAACCCCAGGGTGGCGGCGTCGCGGCGGGCCACCCGGGTGAGTTCGGCGTCGGCTTCGTTCACCCGGGCCACGTGGCGGTCCATCGCTCCGTAGGCCACCAGGTCCGGGGCGCCTTGGAGGGTGTCGACCAGGGCGGTGGACAGGGTTCCACGCGCCTCGGCCTCGCGTAGCCCGGGCTTGCGGTTCAGCGCGGCGGCCATCAGTGGGACGGCGAGCCCGGCGAGCGACAGACCCGCCGCGAGCAGCAGACCGCCCGGCGCGTACACCGCGGTCAGGACCAGCACCGTGGCACCACCGGTCACGACCGACACCAGCGGCGGGGTGAGCCCGCGCACCAACAGGTCGAGGGTCGCCTCGGTGTCGTTGACCAGGCGGGACACCAGGTCGCCGGAGCGGAACCGGCCGAACGGCTCGGTTCGGGCCAGTCGTTCGTACACCCGCACCCGCACCCGGGCCAGGACGCGGAACGCGGCGTCATGGGTGACCAGACGCTCCAGGTAGCGGGTCACGCCCTTGCTCACGCCCAAGGCGCGGGTGGCGACCACGGCCACGCTCAACGCGGTGATGGAGGGGTGGTTCGCGGCGGTGGCCAGCATCCACGCGGCCACGCCCAGCAGCGCGACACCCGAACCGGTGGCGGCACCGCCCAGCAGCACACCGAGGGCGAAGCGGGCGCTGCGCGGGCGGGCCAGCGCGATCATTCGGCGCAGCGGGTCCTTGCGACGCTCGCGCTCGGCCTCGGAGCCGACGTCACGGCCGGTGACGGGGGCACTCATCGGGACACCCTCTCGGTGAGCAGCGGCAGGTGGGCGGTGCGCAGGCGGTCGCCGGAGACGGACTCGGCCCAACCGGTGTCGTGCGCGACGATCACGGCGGTGCGTCCCTCCAGGAGGCGGGCCACGGCGGTACGCACGGCCGTGGCGTTCTCCGGGTCCAGGTGGGCGGTGGGCTCGTCCAGCAGGACCAACGGGGCGTCACGGCACAGGGCGCGGGCCAGGGCGATGCGTTGGCGCTGTCCCGCGGACAGGCGGGCGCCGCGTTCGCCGAGCCGGGTTTCGTAGCCGTCGGGCAGGGCCTGGACGAACCCGTCGGCCTCGGCCAGCCGCGCGGCCTCCCGGACCCGGTCGAGGTCGGCGTCGGGGGCGCCGAGCCGGATGTTGTCGGCCACCGACACGTCGAACAGGTAGGGGTGCTGGGGCACCCAGGCGATGCCGGCGCGCCAGTCCTCGACGGGCACGTCCCACAGCGGCGTCCAATCACCGTCGGGGGCACGAACCTCGATCCGGCCCTCGGTGGGTTCGCGTAGGCGCAGCAGCAGGGACAGCAGGGTGGTCTTGCCCGAACCGCTGGGGCCGGTGAGCAGCAGGTGTTCACCGGCTTCGAGGGTCAGGTCCAGGTCTGACAGGGCGGGTGTGTCCCGACCGGGGTAGCGCAACCCGACCCCGCTCAGTCGCAGGTCGCCGTCGGTGGTGGGGGAGGGACGCCCGGTCGGTGCGGGCGAGGGGCGCTCGGCTCCGTCGTCGCGGCGGCGGTCGAGTTCGGTGAACACCTGGTCGGCCGCGGCGACCCCCTCCATGCTCGCGTGGAAGCGGGCACCCACCTCGCGCAGCGGCAGGTACGCCTCGGGTGCCAGGATCAGCACGAGAAGGGCCGTCTGGTAGTCCATGTGGCCGCCCAACAACCGCAGCCCGACCTCGACGGCGACCAGGGCCACGGCGAGGGTGGCGAGCAGTTCGAGGGCGAACGCGGACAGGAACGCGATCCGCAGCGTGCCCATGGTGGCCTTGCGGTGGTCCTCACCGACCTCGCGGATGATGGCGGCCTGGGCCTTGGCGCGACGGAAGATCGCCAGGGTCGGCAGGCCCTCCACGACGTCGAGGAAGTGGCCGCCCAACCGGCTCAGCAGCCTCCACTGTCGGTCGGTGCGCTGTTGGGTGTGCATGCCGATCAACGCCATGAAGATGGGGATGAGCGGCAATGTCACCAGGATGACGATCCCGGAGATCCAGTCGGCCCAGAACACCACGGAGAGCACGGCGAGCGGCACGATCGCCGACAGCACCAACTGGGGCAGGTAGCGCGCGAAGTACTCGTCGAGCGCGTCCAGGCCGCGGGTGGCGAGGGTGACGAGTTCACCGGCCTTGGGCGATCCGTCCTGCCCGTCGCCGCCTTCGGCCAGCCACACCTTGCCGGATCCGGTCACGTGCGCGATGAGTCTGCGCCGCAGTTGTGACTTGGTGCGGGCGGCGCTGTGCAGCGCGGAGGTCTCGGCGAGGTAGGACAACAGGGCGCGGGTCAGGGCGACGGCGGCGACCAGGGCGATCAGGGGGCCGAGGACGTCCATGCCGTCTCCGGCCCAGGCCCCGGTGATGACTCGGGACAGCAGCCAGGCCTGGACGAGGATCAGGCCGGTGATCAACACGCCGCTGACGACGGTGACGGCCAGGTGGACGCGGACCGCGCTCGCGGTGCGGACCAGGCGCGGATCGAGCGGTTTCATGCGCGGAGGACCTCGTGTGATCGTCGTGGCGGTCCCGGGTGGGCGGGACCGTGGGTGGCGAGGCGGGACGGGCACGGTGTGGACCCAGTATCGCCGGGCGGAGGCCGAGCGACGCCGTACCCCCCGCCCCCGGGGCGATACGGGGGCGGGGGGTACGGGCGTCGGTGGGTTTCGGTCGGATGGTCGGGTGGTCGATGGGCCGCGACTAGGTGACCTTCTCGAATCCACCTCCGCCGACCGACGCCGGGGTGATCTGCTCGCCGGTGACCCGCTTGCGGAAAACCCAGTAGCTCCAGGACTGGTAGCCGATGACCACCGGTAGGGCGATCAACGCCACCCACGACATGACGGTCAGCGTGTAGTCGGCGGAGGAGGCGTTGGTGACGGTCAGGCTGAACGCCGGGTCGGTGGTGGAGGGCAGCACGTTCGGGAACAGCGACCCGAACAGTGCCGTCACCGCGGTCAGGATGGTGACGGCGGTGGCCACGAAGGACCACCCCTCCATGCGGCGGTAGGCCGCCGCGACACCGATCACCAGGGCCACCGCGGAGATCAGGACCAGCGGCAGGGTCCACGGCTTCCCGTACGAGAACTGCGTCCACAGCAGGAAGCCCGCCCCGACGGGAAGGGCGACGCAGGCGGAGTACATCGCGGCCCGTCGGGCGCGGATCCGGACCGGACCGTCGGTCTTGAGGGTCAGGAAGACGGCACCGTGCAGGATGAACAGCGACAGGGTCGTCAACCCGCCCAACAGGGCGTACGGGTTGAGCAGGTCGAGCAGGGACGCGGTGACGATCTGGTCGGCGTCCATGGCCACACCGCGCACGATGTTGGCGAAGGCCACGCCCCACAGGAACGCGGGGACGACGCTGCCGAAGAAGATCGCCCGGTCCCACCAGTCCTGCCAGCGCGGGTCATCGCGCTTGCCCCGGTACTCGAAGGCCACACCGCGCAGGATCAGCGCGATGAGGATGAGGAACAGCGGCACGTAGAACCCGCTGAACAGGGACGCGTACCAGGCGGGGAACGCGGCGAACATGGCGCCGCCCGCGGTGATCACCCACACCTCGTTGCCGTCCCAGACCGGGCCGATCGAGTTGATGGCGACCCGGCGGTCGACGGAGTTGCGCTCGCCCATGAAGGGCAGCAGGGCGCCCACCCCGAAGTCGAACCCCTCCAGGACGAAGTAGCCGATCCACAGGATGGCGATGGCGATGAACCAGATGACGGCCAGTTCCATGGTCTTGCTGCTCCTAGTAGCTGAAGTGCGGGATCTGGGACTCGTCCTCGTCGTTCTCCAGGTCGGGAACGAGGTGGGAGGGGCCCTTCTTGACGTACTTCCAGAGCAGTCCGACCTCCACCACGAAGAGGAATCCGTAGACGGCGGTGAAGATGCCCAGGCTCATCGCGACGGTTCCCAGGCTCACCCCCGGCGAGACACTGTTCGCGGTCAGGAGTTCGCCGTGCACGGTCCAGGGCTGGCGGCCCATCTCGGTGAGCACCCAGCCGAAGATGTTGGCGAGCAGGGCGGCGGGCAGCGCGATGACGCCGGCGAGGTAGAACCACTTGGTCCGGGGCACACGTTCCCGTCCACGGGTGAGCCACAGCCCCAGGGCCGCCACCGCCACACCGAACAGGCCCAGGCCGATCATGAGGCGGAAGGACCAGTAGACGACGAACACGTTGGGGATGTAGTCACCCGGCCCGTAGAACTCCTCGTAGGCCTCCTGGAGGTCGTTCATGCCGTGGACCTCGCCGTCGAAGTGCCCGGTGGCCAGGAAGCTGAGGACGTTGGGGACGGTGACGTCGATCGGGTTGTAGCGGGCCTCGGTGTCGCCGACCGCGAAGGTGGAGAACGCGGCACCTTCCTCGGTGTCCCAAAGGGCCTCCGCGGCGGCGATCTTCATGGGTTCGTACTCGGCGGCGAGCTTGGCCTGGTGGTCGCCGGAGAAGATGGTGAGCGCTCCGGCGAGGAGGGTGAAGACCAGACCGACCTTCAGGGTGGACCGGAACAGCGCGAGGTCCCGCTTGGGCGGTGTGACACCGACTTCGCCGGTGTCATCGTGCTTGATGTTGCGCCAGAGCTTGAAGGCGCTGACCGCCACCACGAACAGTCCGGCGGTGATGAAGGCCGCCGAGACGGTGTGCAGGTAGGTGGACCAGGCCTGGTCGTTGCTGATCACGGCCCAGATGTCGTTGAGTTCGGCGCGGCCGTTCTCGGGGTTCACCTCGAAGCCGACGGGACGGCGCATCCAGGCGTTGGCGGCCAGGATGAAGTAGGCCGACAGGTTGGTCCCGATGGCGACCAACCAGATGCAGGCCAGGTGGATCCCGCGCGGGAGCCGGTGCCAGCCGAAGATCCACAGTCCGATGAAGGTGGACTCCAGGAAGAAGGCCAGGAGCGCCTCCATCGCCAGGGGAGCGCCGAAGACGTCGCCGACGAAGCGGGAGTACTCGCTCCAGTTCATGCCGAACTGGAACTCCTGCACGATCCCGGTGACCACACCCATGGCGAAGTTGATCAGGAACAACTTGCCGAAGAACTGCGTCGCCTGGAGGTACTCGTGACGTCCGGTCTTGTACCAGAACGTCTGGAGTACGGCCACGATGAACGACAGCCCGATGGTCAGGGGCACGAACAGGAAGTGGTAGATCGTGGTGACCCCGAACTGCCATCGCGCCAGGTCTAGAGCTTCCATGTACGCCTCTCACATATACCGACCGCCGGTAGTACTACAAACTGTAGTGCTACTCGCTGTCGTAATGACGGAGGCCCCCTGTGAAACGTGGCTCGTGACGGTGATCACCTCGGTCGGAGCACCCGAGAAACGGCGGAGCGCCCTCGGGTCGAGGGCGCTCCGCCGGGTCATGGTCTTCGGTTTCGAGGGTGTTCGGACGGTTCATCGATGGTGTGAGGGGACGGGGCGGGAAACGGGGCCCTGTGGCCTCCGGTGTGCTCGACCACGCTCACCGAGGAGGTGTCACTCGTACCGCTCCAGCATTCTCTCCATGTTCTCCACCTCGACCGTCTGGGCGTCGACCATGCCCTGTGCGAGCTGGACGACGAGGTCCTCGCCGCCCAGCTCCACCTCGGCCTCGGCCATCTCGATGCCGCCCAGGTGATGGGCGATCATCAGGTTCAAGAACATGACCTCGGCCTCTTCGCCCTCGGCCTCCTCCAGCTCCACCATCTGCTCGTCGGTGGCCAACCCCGGCATGGCCTCGGGCACCTCGCCCTCGCCTCCGCCGTGGTCGTGGCCCTCCATCCAGGTCATCGGCGGCTCGGACGCGCGCGCGGTCAACCCCCACGCAGACAACCAGCCCTGCATGATGCCGATCTGCGCCTGCTGGGTCCGGGCCATGTCCATGGCCACGGTGTGCAGCTCCACGTCCTCGGTCTCGTCGAGGACGAGCATCGACATGTCCACGGCCTGAGCGTGGTGCGAACTCATGTCGCGCAGGAACCCGGCGTCGGCCCCGGTGTCCAACGGGTAGGAGGGACGCCCCAGGAAGAAGCCCGCGACCAGCGCCAACGCGACCAAGATCACGGACGTCCACAGCGGAACGGACCGTTGTTTCGAAGACGTGGACCCGGTGCGTCCGGACGCGCGGGAGAACCCCTCGGGCAAGGGGCCGTCGTCCTCGTGCCCGTCCGTCTCGGTGTCGCCGCCGTCGCCGGAGGCGGGTCCGGACAATCGCCCCATTCAAATCACCTTGGTCAAATCGCCCAACTCTGCTGACAAAGTAGAGGATAGGAAAGTTCTGTCCGACCACTCGCATCCCCAGGAGTCCCAGTGGCCAAGAAGTCGAAGGCGGAGGAGCGCCGCGCCAGAGCGGCCGCGTTGCGTGAGGAGCAGCGCAAGAAGGAGCGGCGCGCCAAGGCCCTCAAGATCACGGGTGTCTCCGTGGCCGGAGCCGCGGTCCTGGGTCTACTGGGCACGGCCATCTTCATGGAGCTGCGCAGCCACAATATCGAGGGCGTCGCGGAGTACACGATCGACGACTACAGCCACGTGTCCGTCGGTGAGCGGGTGGACTACGAGCAGTCCCCGCCGGTCGGCGGTCAGCACTGGCCGCAGTGGCAGAACTGTGGGGTCTACCCCGACCCGATCACCCCGGAGTTCGGTGTCCACGCCCTGGAGCACGGCGCCGTGTGGATCAACTACGACCCGGAGCTGGCCCAGGAGGAGGTGGACGCTCTGGAGAGCTTCTACAACCCGGGCGACTACGTCCTGGTCACCCCCTACGAGGGTGAGATGGAAGCCCCGATCGTGGCCTCCAGTTGGGAACGCCAGATCGCCGTGGACTCCGTCGACGACGAGAACCTGAGTCGCTACGTGCAGCTGTACGAGCGCGGCACGGACG
This sequence comes from Nocardiopsis sp. NPDC006832, assembly GCF_040635885.1. Taxonomy (NCBI): domain Bacteria; kingdom Bacillati; phylum Actinomycetota; class Actinomycetes; order Streptosporangiales; family Nocardiopsidaceae; genus Nocardiopsis; species Nocardiopsis sp. NPDC006832. The sequence goes on from NZ_JBEYLC010000045.1 coordinate 36,901, forward strand.
TTCCCGAGCCGGGCGCCGCCTGCTCGGGCGGTATCGCCGAGAGCGCCGCCGAGGTCGAGGAGCAGATCGCCGCGCAGGGCGAGCAGGCCGAGGCCATCGAGGGCGCCGACAGCGACGAGGAGGGGGCGGACCCCGACAACGAGGACAACACCGGCGACGAAGGCTCCGAAGAGGAGTCCGAGTAGTCACGGACCTCACCCCGGACCTCGGCGAGGTGGCACACGAACGGGGCGCGGACGGCGATCCACCGCCGTCCGCGCCCCGAGGCGTCGAGGATCACACGCCGCTGTCGGAGCGCTCCTCCAAGTGTTGCTTGATCAGCTCGCTCACCTGGGACAGCGCGGCGGCGGGGTTGCCGTGGGCGCTCGGGACGCTCAACTCCACGTAGGCCTCTCGATGGACCGAGACGTACACGACCGAGGCGTTCCCCGTCAGCGGCAGCCAGGACACGGTCTCCTCACCCGCGTCCTCGTCACCGACCACGGTCAGGGTGGAGTCCATTCCGAGGCTGGAGGGGCGGGGAACACCGCAGCGAAGACCGATGGGCGGGTCACCCCAGGCGGCCATCACGTCCGACTCGGGGCGGACCGTGGCGCGGTCGGCGTCGAGGAGGGTGTCCGGAAGGTCCGCGACGAGGGCGGCGCAGGGTTCTTCGGTGTTCACCTGTGCTTCGAAGGGCTGCATCTGCACGGTCTGTCCACAGCCGGCAGTCAGCAGGACGACGGCACCGGCCGCCCCCAAGGACCGTTTCAGCACGAGTAACCTCGATCCGTCGACGCGGTCGACACTCAGATGTTGACGATGGGACACGTCAGGGTACGGGCGATGCCATCGAGTCGTTGAATGCGGGCGACCACGAGGGTGCCCAGGGCGTCGATGTCGCCGGCCTCGGCCTGAACGATCACATCGTAGGGACCCGTGACGTCGTTCGCCTTCTCGACCCCGTCGATCGCCCGGATGCGCTCCGCGACCTCGGCGGCCTGCCCGACCTCGGTCTGAACCAGGATGTACGCCTGCACCATGTGTCTACTCCTTCGTACCGTGCTGGTGTGCTGCAAGAGGGAAATCGCCCGAACCGGGGCGCAGCCGATGACGAACGGGTGACCGACGTCGAGGCCCGCCCACCGGGTCCGGGCCCCTGAACCGGAGCGTCACCGTACCCTGATCTTCGTGTTGAGCACCATTGGGGGCCTGGGTGAGTTCGCTCTGATCACACGTGTGACGAGCCAATTCCCCGGGACGGACGATGTAATCCTCGGACCCGGCGATGACGCCGCGATCGTTGCCGCGCCCGACGGGCGTACGGTCGCGACCACGGATCTGCTGGTCGAGGGCCGCCATTTCAAACGAGAATGGTCCAGCGCCCGTGACGTCGGGCATCGCGCCGTGGCGCAGAACTACGCGGACGTGGTCGCCATGGGCGCGCGTCCCACCGGCATGCTCATCGGGTTCGCCGCACCGCCCGACCTGCCGATCGTGTGGGCCGAGGAGTTCACCGCGGGCGTGCGCGACGAGTGCGCGCTCGCCGGGGGAGCCGTGGTCGGCGGCGACATGGTGGGCTCGGAGGTGCTGACCATCGCGGTCACCGCCTTGGGGGACCTGGAGGGGAGGGCGCCGGTGCGACGCGACGGCGCCCGGCCAGGAGACGTGGTCGCCTACGCGGGGAACCTGGGACTGTCCGCAGCGGGGCTGGCCCTGCTGGAACGGGGGATCGACGGCCCCGCGGCCTGCCTGGACGAACACCGCAGGCCGAGCCCTCCCTACTCGGCGGGATCGGAGGCGGCCCGACTCGGCGCCACCGCCATGCTCGACGTCAGCGATGGGTTCCTACAGGACCTCGGGCACATCGCCGCGCGCAGCGGGGTGCGTATCGATCTGGACTCGAAGGCACTGCGCCCTGATCCGGCGCTCCTCGAAGCCATGGGAGTACTCGGTGTCGCGAAGGGGAAGATCGAAGAGGCCGCCCGTGGACTGATGCTCATGGGTGGGGAGGACCACTCGTTGGCCGCTGTCTTCCCCGCCGAGGTCGACCTTCCGGAGAACTGGCCTCCGGTGGGAACCGTCGTGGCGACCGGCGATCCCTCGGGGGAGGACACGGGTCCCGCCGTCACCGTGGACGGGAACGTGATGGAGGGCGGGGGATGGGATCATTTCCGTCGGGCGTGAGCCCGATTGGATTTGTCCTGTTTGGCGATCACGCTAGGCTTTGCCATCGCGACCGGCATCGGCCGGCGGCCGGTCGGAAGGCGGACCGGGGGTCACGGCAGGGAAGCGGAGCAGCGTCGAGAGGCGGTTGATGAGGCGGTATGGCTAGGCGGCGTGGTCCTCGCCGGGGAGCCCACCGCAGCGAACCGGAGAACGCCGGTCCCCTGCGGAGGTTCGGCGGCCTTATCGAGAGCACTGTCCCCAAACGTGTGGAACCCCCGAGGCTGCTCAACGTCCTCGTCGTCTCCGGCGTCATCCTCGGCCTGCTCCTGTTCGGGTACAGCACCACCCAGATCTACCTGCAGTTCGGCGGTGCTCCCGGCGCGACCGAGGCGCCCGGGACCCAGGACGGGGCCGAACCCGACGAGGAGACCTCCGCCGAACCCGATGGGGCGAGCCCGGAACAGGGTGACTCGGGGCCCCAGACCCAGGCCGGGACCGAACCCACCACGGTCGTCTACCGGATCCTGGAGTCATCCTCCATGGGGTTCACCGGACAGGTCACCGTCACCAACACCTCCAACAGCACGCTGAACGCGTGGGAACTGGCGTTGGCGTTCGAGAGCGCCGAGGTCACCGACGTTCGAGACGCCGACTGGGAGCCCCTGGACGACGGCATCCTGGCCGGTCGGTCCGGTGCCGAGGCGGCGCTGGAGCCGGGAGAGTCGACCGAGCTCACCTTCGACGCGGTCGGGATCGCCCAGAGCCCGATCCGTTGCTCGCTCAACGGGCACGTCTGCCAACTCTGACCCACCGACTCCGCGCGGACCCGAGGCACACGAACGGATCCGGGCGTGACGAAGGCCCCCCGACCGGAGCCGGAGGGCCTTCGATGAAACAGACAGGGGCGGGTTCCCTTAGCGGGTCACCTTGCCGGCCTTGATGCACGAGGTGCATGCGTTCACACGCTTGGGCGTGCCGCCCACGCGGGTGCGAACGGTCTGGATGTTGGGGTTCCAGCGGCGGCGGGTGCGACGGTGCGAGTGGGAAACACTGTTACCGAACCCTGGTCCCTTGCCGCAGACGTCGCAGACGGAAGCCACGGTAACTCCATTCAAGCGCTCGGGATCGCGCACGTCGCCGCACGCGAAGGTTCATCCGACCGGGAGAGGTCGGGCGGACAGGTCGGCGAAGACGCCAACCTTGGAAGAGTACACGAGGGTGCTACCCGAAAGTGGAACTGGACCACTGGACGGCACCCGTTCGCGCAACGGTGGAACAGGTGCGGCCGAAGCCTGGAGCACCACCACCGGAGCATCGAGATCAGCCACAGAGGCATGGCGAAAACGCGATGAACTCTGACGAGTATACCCCGGTTGAGAGTGCCGCTCGCCCACCGCCGATGGCCCGGGGCGGCACCTCCGACACGGGCGACCGACCACATCGGGTCCCACCCGTCACAGCCGAGGTCTAACGTGGCGGGTGGATCGACGCACGAGTCCAGGACGGGGACGACAGTGAGCACCTGGGACGAGCCGCTGCGCAAGGGACCGCTCGGTGGCAGGACGGCCAAGGCACTGGCCGAGAAACTCGACCTGCACACCCTCGGCGACCTGCTGCGTTATTACCCGCGCCGCTACGACCGCCGCGGTGACCTGACCGACCTCGCCCTGTTGCGCGAGGGCGAGGACGTGACCGTGCAGGCCAAGGTGCTCGACGCCCGGCGCAAGACCATCCCGGCCCGTCAGGGGCGCCGCCGCCTGGACATGATGGAGGCCGTCGTCACCGACGGGACCGGCCGCCTGCACCTGACCTTCTTCAACCGGGGTTCCTATCACCAGGGCGCCCTGGTCCCGGGGCGACTGGCCATGTTCTCCGGCAGGGTCTCCACGTTCAAGGGACGCCGACAGCTCGACCATCCCGAGTACGTACTGCTCGACGAGGACGGCCTGGACGGGGAGGCGGCGCGGGCCTACGCCGACGAGGTCATCCCGATCTATCCGGCGGTCAAGGGGCTGGACTCGGCGACCATCGCCCGGTCGGTGGGCGTGGCCCTGGACTACGCCGTCGACATCCCCGACCCGCTCCCACCGGAGCCGCGCTCCGAACAGCGGCTGCTCGCCGTGCACGACGCCCTGACCCGGATCCACCGGCCCAAGGACATGGACGACCTCAAGCCCGCCCGACGCAGGCTGAAGTGGGATGAGGCGTTCGTGGTGCAGATCGCCCTGGCCCAGCGTCGGCAGAAGGCGGAGGAGCTGCCCGCCAAGCCCCGCCCCGGCGCGAGCGACGGCATCCTCGACGCGTTCGACGCTCGACTCCCCTTCACCCTCACCGACGGGCAGCGCGAGGTCGGTGACGCCCTGGCCGAACGACTTGAGGCGACCAACCCCATGCACTGCCTCCTGCAGGGCGACGTGGGCGCGGGCAAGACCCTCGTGGCCCTGCGCGCCATGTTGCGGGTCGTGGACTCGGGGGGCCAGGCCGTGATGCTCGCCCCCACCGAGGTCCTCGCCCAACAGCACCACCGCTCCATCGGCGCGATGCTCGGGGCGCTCGGCCGCGCGGGGCAGATCGACGGCGCCGAACACGCCACCAGGGTGGCGCTGCTCACCGGATCCATGGGCGCCGCCGCACGTCGGGAGGCGTTGCTGGACGCCGCCTCGGGCGCGGCCGGGATCGTCGTGGGCACGCACGCCCTGCTTCAGGAACACGTGTCCTTCGCCGACCTGGGCCTGGTGGTGGTGGACGAGCAGCACCGCTTCGGCGTGGAGCAGCGCGACGCCCTACGGGAGAAGGCCGTCGACGGCCGCCCGCACGTTCTGGTGATGACCGCCACACCCATTCCGCGTACCGTCGCGATGACCGTGTACGGGGACCTGGACGTGGTGGCGCTGACCCAATTGCCCAAGGGGCGCGCCCCGGTCTCCACGCACGTGGTCCCGGCCGCGGAGAAGCCCCACTTCCTGACCCGCGCCTGGGAACGGATCCGGGAGGAGGTCGGCCAGGGACGGCAGGCGTTCGTGGTGTGTCCCCGAATCGGCGACGGCACCGACGGTTCCGGTGGTGGCGAGACCGGAGACGAGGTGGACGCGCCACCGGAGGAGTCGCCCCAGGGCGCTCGCCCGCCGCTGGCCGTGCTGGACGTCCTGGCCCGTCTGAAGGAGGGGCCGTTGGCGGACGTGCGGGTGGAGGCCCTGCACGGCCGGATGACACCCGAGGACAAGGACGCGGTCATGCGCCGGCTGAACGCGGGGGAGACCGACGTGGTGGTCTCCACCACCGTCATCGAGGTGGGCGTGGACGTGCCCAACGCCACTGTCATGGCGATCATGGACGCCGACCGCTTCGGCGTCTCCCAGCTGCACCAGCTGCGCGGCCGGGTCGGTCGAGGACGGCTGCCCGGTCTCTGCCTGCTGGTCACCGAGTCGGAGGAGGGCACCCCCGCACGCGAGCGACTCGCCACGGTGGCGTCCACCACCAACGGATTCGAGCTGTCCCGCGCCGACCTGGAGATGCGCCGCGAAGGCGACGTCCTGGGCGACGCCCAGTCGGGTGCCCGTTCCAGCCTGCGCATGCTCACCCTGGTCTACGACGAGAAACTCATCGGCCAGGCACGAGAGGCGGCGACCCGGTACGTGGCGAAGGATCCGTCCCTGGCCGACCACCCGCCCCTGGCCCAGGCCCTGACCGCCCTGCTCCCGGAGGAGCGCGCCGAGTACCTGGAGAAGACCTGACCTTCCGGGCGTCCGAGAAGCCCTGCCCCTCGCCCGATCCCGTGAGCGCACTAACGTGGTGGCCATGACCCGCATCATCGCCGGGGCGGCGGGCGGTCGACGCATCAACGCCCCCGACGGCCGCACCACCAGGCCCACCAGTGACCGTGCCCGCGAGGCGTTGTTCGCCTCCGTCCAGTCCGACCTCGGCTCCCTCGACGGGATCCGGGTGATGGACCTGTACGCCGGATCGGGCGCCATCGGCCTGGAGGCCCTCTCACGCGGCGCGTCCCACGCCCTGATGGTGGAGGCCGACCGCAAGGCGGCGCAGGTGGTGCGCGGCAACATCGCGACGCTGAAGCTGCCCGGGGCCGAACTGGCCGCGGATCGCGTGGAACGCGTCCTGGCGCGCGGCAACACCGGAGCCCCCTACGACCTGGTGGTGGCCGACCCGCCCTACCCGGTCACCGAGGAGGAGATCGCCGGGGTCCTCGCCGACCTGGTCGACCACGGTTGGTCGACCGAGGACACGGTCGTGGTGATGGAGCGCTCCAAGCGCAGCCCGGAACCGACCTGGCCCAAGGGCATCGAACTCGACCGCAGCCGAAAGTACGGCGAGGCCATCCTCTGGTACGCCCGCGCCACCGGTTAGGCGGGGTCAAGGGAGCGTGTCCCCTGAGTCCGTACTGCGTGTGAATGTGGACACTAAGGGGGAGTTGCCCTAATCGGCGTGGAGTCCAACCCCTACGATCGCGGTACCCGCGAGTAGTTCAGGAGAGGGGCGATCCACCGTGCGCAGAGCTGTCTGTCCGGGTTCCTTCGACCCGGTCACCTACGGTCACATCGACATCATCGGTCGAGCCGCCAAACAGTACGACGAGGTCATCGCCGCCGTACTGAACAACGTCAACAAGCGGGGTCTCTTCGCCGTCCCCGAGAAGCTCGACATGCTTCGCGAGGGCACGTCCGAGTTCGGCAACGTGCGTGTCAGCGAGTTCGACGGGATGCTCGTCGACTTCTGCCGCGAGAACGACATCGGGACCATCGTGCGCAGCCTGCGCTCGGTCAGCGACTTCGACTACGAGTTGCAGATCGCGCAGATGAACTACCGGCTCTCCGGTGTGGAGACCGTCTTCATGACGGCCAACCCGCAGTACTCGTTCCTGTCGTCCAGCCTGGTCCGCGAGATCGCCCTGCACCGCGGTGACGTCTCCAGCCTGGTCACGCCCTACGTCCAGGGGCGACTCAAGGACAAGTACGAGGAGAAGCACGCGGAGTAGGATCTTCGGGCCCTGATTTGGGTGCGCGGGGGCATGGTAGGTAGAATCCTGGTTCGACCATGGGCGTCGCCGGTCTTCGGCGTGCGCTCAGGCCGGTCAGCACCACCGTGAACGACCGACGCGCAGGCGTCGGCGAGCTCGTGCCCGGCCCTCGGAACCTCTTTTGAAAGCGCGATCACTCTGTCTCGTCTAGATGCCCGTGGCCCGTACGTGGTCGACACCCGCCCGCTGGGCCGCCAGCCGGGGTCGATGCGGACCGTCAACCGTATCGTGACCCTCACCGAAGGGTTCGAGACGGCGATGGCCGGCGTGCCCAAGGGGCAGGAGATCGAGCTGGACCTGCGCTTGGAGGCCGTCATGGAGGGGGTCCTGGTCACCGGGACCGTCAGCGGCAACCTGACCGCCGAGTGCTCCCGCTGCCTCGAACCCCTGTCCGAGGAGCTGGAAGCCCGCTTCCAGGAGATGTTCCGTTACCCCGGGGACGATGACGACGTCACCGCGTCCGGTGGTGAGGACTCGGGCGACGAGGATGAGGACTACTATCTAGAGGGCGACCTGCTCGACCTCGAACCGGTGGTCCGAGACGCCGTCGTGCTCGCGCTCCCACTCTCGCCGCTGTGCGGCCCGGACTGCCCCGGTCTGTGCTCCGAGTGTGGCGTCAAGCTCGCCGAGGCCGGGCCCGATCACGGGCACGGCGACGGCATCGACCCGCGTTGGGACGCACTCCGTGGAATCACGGAGGACCCCGGCGAGCAATGAGCTCGTGAACCGGTCGCCCACGGTGCCCCAGGGCCCGACCGACCGGAGCACACCCTCCCCGCCACAGCGCGCGGGGTGACCAGATAAGCGACCTCCCGCGACCGCGCGGGGGTGACCCAGGAGGATTGAAGTGGCCGTCCCGAAGCGGAAGATGTCGCGGAGCAACACCCGGACCCGCCGTTCCCAGTGGAAGGCGTCGCGCCCGGTGCTGGTCAACTGCCCGCGCTGCCGTGACCCGAAGCAGCCCCACATCGCGTGCCCGAGCTGCGGCACCTACAACAACCGCCAGGTCACGAACCCGGCGTAACGATGTACCGGCCCCGGGCGGCATGCGCCCGATCCCGGTCTTCGACGAACACGCAGGCGGGGCGGAACCCATCGGGGATCCGCCCCGTTGTGCTGTCCAGGAGGGGATTCGGGAGTCCCGGTGTCACCCGGTCTTTGTAGAGTGATCTCGTACGGCCGGGGAAGTCATCTTCCGTGGCACTCTCGACACCGGAGGGTTCCGGGTCCGCAGTGGCTCCCGAGATCGTGGTGGCCGCCGGGGGAGCACATGCTCCCGCGACGATCACCTCGTTTTCGAGCGTCCCGGTCGGGCCGAGGGATCCCCACAGCACTCGCGCGCTCCGGCGCGCCCGAACCAGGGAAGCGAACCCGCGTGGCCAGTCAACTCTCCGCATCCGAGGCGAAGTCGTTCCACAGGGCGATCGGGGTCGAGGTCGACCCCAAGATCCTGCTCCGAGCCCTCACCCACCGTTCCTACGCCTACGAGAAGGGCGGCCTGCCCACCAACGAGCGACTGGAGTTCCTCGGCGACTCCGTGCTGGGCCTGGTCGTCACCGACACGCTGTTCCGCAAACACCCGGACCTGCCGGAGGGCCAGCTCGCCAAGCTGCGCGCGGCGGTGGTGAACATGCGCGCCCTCGCCGACGTCGCCCGCGGGCTGGGCATCGGTCAGTACATCCGCCTGGGTCGGGGCGAGGAGGGTACCGGGGGCCGGGACAAGTCCTCGATCCTCGCCGACACCCTGGAGGCCATCATCGGCGCGGTCTACCTGGACCGTGGTCTGGACGTGGCCTCGGAGTTCGTGCACCGCCTCTTCGACCCGCTCATCGCGACCGCGTCGGGGCTGGGCGCCGGTCTGGACTGGAAGACCTCCCTGCAGGAGCTCACCGCCGCCGAGATGCTCGGCGTGCCCGAGTACCACGTGGACGAGAGCGGCCCCGACCACCAGAAGACCTTCCGCGCCACCGTGCGGGTGGCGGGGGAGAGCCACGGGCTGGGTGAGGGGCGCAGCAAGAAGGAGGCCGAGCAGCAGGCCGCGGAGGCGGCCTGGAAGGCCATCCGCGCCCGCTCGGACCAAGGCGCCGCCCAGAGCGGGGAGGCCCCCGCCAGGTCCCAGGGCGGCAAGGGGCAGGCCAACAAGACGAAGGGGCGTGGTTGACCCGTGCCCGAACTTCCCGAGGTCGAGGTCGTGCGGCGTGGTCTCGACGAGCACGCGGTGGGCCGTCGGATCGGTGCCGTGGAGGTGCTGCACCCGCGTTCGATCCGTCGTCACGTACCCGGACCCGCGGACTTCGTCGGCCGGCTGGCGGATCGCACCCCGACGGCGGTGCGCCGACGCGGCAAGTACATGTGGTTGGTGCTGGACAGCGGCGAGATGCTGCTGACCCACCTGGGCATGAGCGGCCAGATGCTGGTGCAGCCACAGGGCAAGCCGGACGAGAAGCACCTGCGCGTGCGGTTGCCACTGTCCGACGGACAGGAGCTGCGCTTCGTCGACCAGCGCACCTTCGGCCACCTGCTGGTGGACGAGCCGGGGGAGCGGGCCGAGGTGCCGGTGTCGGTGGACCACATCGCCCTGGACCCCCTGGACCCGGAGTTCGTCCCCGAGTCGTTCGTAGGGGCGCTGCGGGCCAAGCGGACCGAGGTCAAGCGAGCCCTGCTCGACCAGTCGCTGATCAGCGGTGTGGGAAACATCTACGCCGACGAGGCGCTGTGGCGCTCCCGCCTGCACTGGGCGCGGTCCACCCGGGGGTTGAGCAACGCCCAGGCGCTGGAACTGCTCGGACACGTCACCGAGGTGATGACGGAGGCGCTGGAGGTCGGCGGCACCACGTTCGACGGGTTGTACGTCGACGTCAACGGGGAGAGCGGCTACTTCGAGCGCGGGCTGAACGCGTACGGCCGACGGGATCGGCCGTGCGGACGTTGTGGGACCGCGATCGTGCGCGAGGCGTTCATGAACCGTTCCTCGTTCAGTTGCCCGACCTGCCAGCGGGCGCCTCGCTCCCGGGCCTGAGGTTCTCTGGAGAAGTCCCCTGCTCAGGGGCGGAAAGTGCCCCGCGTCGCCTAGGGGAAGGGCGATGGGGCGTGTCGGTGAGGAAACTGTCGCCGCGAGGTAAGGGAGTGGCCCGACCATGGGAGAACGGAGTGAACCCGTCCGGCTGACCGCGTGGGTGCGCGGTCGGGTGCAGGGGGTGGGTTTCCGCTGGTGGGCGCGGTCTCGGGCGCTCGAAATCGGGCTGACCGGAGCCGCCACCAATCTCGACGACGGTCGTGTGGAGGTCGTCGCGGAGGGCCCCCGGGCCGACTGTGGGCGCCTTCTGGAGCACCTCAGAGGCGGGGGAACACCCGGTCGTGTGGATTCCGTGATCGAACGTTGGTCCCCGCCAGGGGGTTCCTTCGACGGTTTCGTCGAGCGTTGAGTAGACTGGAAGGGTAACGCGGTACGAATCATCCACCGTCGAATGGCGCATCACAGCCGTGGACGGTGGTCGCGGGCCAGGGCGCCGGACGTGAGAGCTCCGCCGTCACCGGCCGCACGCGGCACCGGGGGTGGACCGATTCGGATCGTGCGAAACCACGTGCCTTGAGCCCCTACGGCCGGGCAGTGGTCGTTACGGACTGTTGTAATCCAATCTTGACCAGCGGCGCGCATGGTGAGACTCTTAAAGACACATCGCGCATCAACCACCCGTGACACACGACCCACGGTCGTTTCATTACACGGGATGTCGCACGTGCGCACAACCACTGGTCACTCAGCGTGGAGGACCCACATCATGGCGAAGGCTCTGTTCGGCCACGTCGGCGGCTCCGACCCTCGAATGGTTTCGGAGATGCGGCGGCTTCAGAAGCGGGTACGCGACCTTGAGGACGAGATCGGTCGTCTTCAGGCACAGAACGACCAGCTCAGCATGGCCGTCACCGACGTCGCCACCAGCGCGACCGACCGCGAGCCCGCGCTCGCCTGAACCACAACACCACGTTCGTAGCCGCACGGGTGGGTGCGAACGAGATCTGTCGATCCACTGACGGGGACGCCGACAACATCACTGGCGTCCCTGGCCGGATCGATCACCCGTGCTTCCGCCGCTGAATTTTTCCTTCCCTTGGCGGCCTCTTTAAGCGTTGTACCCGGCGGGCCGAAGGGCAACCCTGTGTGTTCGCCGGACATTCCCCTGGATGTCAACCCCTGACCGGGCCGGTTTTCCGGCCGTGTCCCATTCTCCCGAGAACCCCCGCCGGTAAGCGGATCCGTGCGCGCGGTGTCGCAGTTCATCGGGCTCGGAAGCTCCTAACATCACCCTTTGGTCACCGCTTCGTGGCACCCTTGTTGTCGGCCTCGTGGCGACCGCCCGTGGCGAGAACGGTGACCGTCGTGGGAGGTGTGGGTGTACCTGAAGAATCTGACGTTGCGCGGCTTCAAGTCGTTCGCGTCGGCCACCACCCTTCGATTCGAACCGGGGATCACCTGCGTGGTGGGGCCCAACGGTTCGGGCAAGTCCAACGTCGTCGACGCCCTGTCCTGGGTGATGGGTGAGCAGGGGGCCAAGTCCCTGCGCGGCGGCAAGATGGAGGACGTGATCTTCGCGGGTACCTCCACCCGCCAGGCGCTGGGACGTGCCGAGGTCAGCCTCACCATCGACAACACCGACGGCGCGCTGCCGATCGATTACACCGAGGTCACCATCAAGCGGACGATGTTCCGCAACGGCGGCTCCGAGTACGCGATCAACGGCGACACCTGTCGCCTGCTGGACATCCAGGACCTTCTCAGCGACTCCGGCATCGGCCGGGAGATGCACGTCATCGTGGGCCAGGGCCAACTGGACACCGTGTTGCACGCCGGCCCGGAGGAACGCCGCGCCCTCATCGAGGAGGCCGCGGGCATCCTCAAGCACCGCAAGCGCAAAGAGAAGGCGATCCGCAAGCTCAACGCGATGCAGGGCAACCTGGACCGCGTCACCGACCTCACCGCCGAACTGCGCCGTCAGCTCAAACCCCTTGGCCGCCAGGCCGAACTCGCCCGCAAGGCCGCCGTCATCCAGGCCGACCTGCGCGACGCCCGCCTGCGCCTCCTCGCCGACGACATCGTCACCCTCACCGACAAGCTCGCCAAGGAGGAGGCCGACGAGAAGGACGTCCTCCAACGACGCGGCGCCACCGAGGCCTCCCTCAAGCAGTCCCAGGAACGTGAGGCCGAGCTGGAGGCACAGTCCACCGCCGCCGCCCCGAACCTGGCCAGGGCCAACGACACCTACCACGCGCTCTCACGCCTCACCGAACGCCTCGACGCCGTGCGCGGCCTGGCCACCGAACGCCACCAGAACCTGAGCGCGGTGCAGGGCGAGGTGGTCGGCCGCCGCGACCCCGAGGAACTGGAGATGGAGGCCGAGGAGGCCGCCGCCCAGGAGGAGGAGCTACAGACCCGCTTGGAGGAGGCCCGCGAGGTCCTGGAGACGAGCGTCACCGAGCGCGCCGCCGCCGAGGACGCCCTGCACCGGGAGGAACGCCGGTTGGAGGCCGCCTCCCGCGCCTCCGCCGAACGCCGCGAGGGCCTCGTTCGCCTGTCCGCGCGGGTGGAGGGTCTGCGCGGTCGCCTGGCCTCCCACGGGTCGGAGATCGCCCGTTTGGAGGAGGCCGCCGCCCAGGCCGCCGAACGCGCCGCCGGTGCCCAGACCGAGTACGAGATGGCGGCCGAGGAGTCGGCCGGACTCGACGAGGGTGACGCCGAACTCGACCAGACCCAGGAACGGTTCACCCAGAGCCTGTCCGCGGCCGACGCCGAACTCAACCGGCTCCGCGACGCCGAACGCACCGCTGAGGGTGAACGCGCCGCGCTGGCCGCGCGCAAGGAGGCGCTGGAACTGGGGCTGGCGCACAAGGACGGCGCGGGCACCCTGCTGGCCGCGAACCTTCCCGGCATGCTCGGTGGCCTGGCCACCCTGGTCCAGGTCGAACCCGGACACGAGACCGCTGTGGCCGCCGCGTTCGGGGTGGCCGCCGGCGCGGTGGCCGTGACCGACCACGATAGCGCCATGGCCGCCCTGGAACTGCTCAAGTCCGAGGACGCCGGACGCGCCGGGATCGTGGTGTCCCGAGCGGTGCCCTGCGCCGAACGAGCCGACTGGCCCGCGCTGCCCCAGGGCGTCCGCTATGCCGCGGACGCCGTCACCGCGCCCGACCACCTGACCGGCGCCGTCACCGCGTTGCTGGACCGGGTGGCGTTGGCCTCCGACGCCCGTGCGGCCCTGGACCTGGTCGCAACCCTGCCCGGGGTGCGGGCCGTCACCCCCGAGGGAGACGTGTTCGCCACCGAGCTGGTGCACGGCGGCACCGCGGCGGCGCCCAGCCTGTTGGAGGTCCAGGCCGCGGTCGACGAGGCCGCCGAGCGCCTGGAGACCGCCACCGAGACCGCCAAACGGGTGGCCGTGGACCTGGACGCCGCCAAGCGCGACCGCGCCGACATCGCCCGGGCCGCCGAGGAACTCACCGCCCGACGCAAGCAGAGTGACCGCAAACGCAACGAATCCGCCCAGCGTCTGGGCAAGCTCGGCGGGCAGGCGCGTTCGGCCGAGGCCGAGTCCGAGCGCTACCAGGCGGCCGCGGCCAAGGCCGGCGCCGCGCGCGACGAGGACGTCCTGAGGCTGGAGGCCATGGAGGCCGAGCTGGCCGAGGCGGAGGAGATCACCGCCGCCGTGGAGGAGGAGGCGCCCGACGCCGACCATCGCGACGAACTCTCCGACCTGGCCTCCCGAGCCCGTGCCACCGAGATGGAACGCCGTCTGTCGGTGCGCACCGCCGAGGAACGCGCCAGGTCCATCGCCGGTCGGGCCGACGCGCTGCTCGCCCAGGCCGCGGAGGAACGTCGGGCCGTCGAACGCGAGGCCGAGCGCCGCCGCGACCGGGCCGCCCAGGCCACCGTCGCCCGGGCCGTCACCGAGAGCGCCCGACTGGCCCTGGAACGTATCGCCGTGTCGGCGGCCACCGCCGAGACCGAACGCGCCACGGCCGAGGCCGAACGCGAGGCGCGCGACGGCGAACTCAAGACGGTGCGGGCCCGCGTGCGGGAGCTCTCCGTGGAGATGGAGAAGCTCACCAGCTCCGCGCACAGCGGAGAGGTGGCCCGCGCCGAGCGTCGGCTGCGCCTGGAGCAGATGGAGACCAAGGCCATGGAGGAGCTGGGCGTGGACGTGCCCACGCTCGTCGCCGAGTACGGTCCGCGCGTACCGGTGCCGCCGCCCGCGGACGCCCACGAGGACGCGGTCCCGTTGCCGTACGTGCGCGAGGTGCAGGCCAAGCGTCTCAAGGCGGCCGAACGACAGCTCAACCAGCTCGGCAAGATCAACCCGCTGGCCCTGGAGGAGTTCGCGGCGCTGGAGGAGCGGCACGCGTTCCTCAACGCGCAGTTGGAGGACCTGAAGAAGACCCGTCGCGACCTGATGGACATCGTCGCCGAGGTCGACGCCCGGGTGCAGGAGGTGTTCTCCTCCGCCTACCTGGACGTGGAACGCGAGTTCGCGGCGATCTTCGGCCGTCTGTTCCCCGGAGGCGAGGGCAGGCTGGTGCTCACCACACCGGAGGACATGCTGACCACCGGCATCGAGGTGGAGGCCCGCCCGCCGGGCAAGAAGGTCAAGCGACTGTCGCTGTTGTCGGGCGGTGAGCGTTCACTCACCGCGGTGGCGTTCCTCGCCGCGATCTTCAAGGCGCGCCCCTCGCCCTTCTACGTGATGGACGAGGTCGAGGCCGCCCTGGACGACACCAACCTGCAGCGGCTGTTGGTGATCTTCGAGGAGTTGCGGGAGTCGTCGCAGCTCATCGTGATCACCCACCAGAAGCGCACGATGGAGGCGGCCGACGCCTTGTACGGCGTCACCATGCAGGGCGACGGCATCTCCCAGGTGATCAGCCAAAAGCTCGAACGTCCGACGTCCTGACGCGGCATGGGCCACCGCGTTCGGATCAGCGGTCGAGGGAGCCGATGAAGCGCGAGGCCTCGTCCTCGGTCATGCCGGTCTCCTTCGCGACCATCAGGACGGCGTCGGCGACACGGTCCCGAGCCAACAGTTCGCGGGTCCGGTCGGCGAGGCTCTGACCGTCCGCGGGCCCGGCCGGGCTCCAATCGCCCGCTTCGATGGCCTCGGCGAGGCTCTTGGCCTCGGCCAGCCCCATGCCGGTGCGTTCGCGGACGACCTTGATGGCGTGGATCTTGCGGCCGTTCCGGATGTGTCCGAGGACCTCCTCGTACCCGGGCCGGTCGAGCTCCCTACGGGTGGGTTCGGGAATGCGGAAACGGTCGAAGAATCCGGCCATGGGGAGCCCTTCCGAGAGTCGGGGAATGGGGACGTTCGCCCCGGCGAAGCAGTGTACGCCCGGCCGGCGACCGAGCCGCGGGCGGACGCGAAGGGGCCGCCCTCCCGGTGGGGAGGACGGCCCCGAAGAGGAGACCGGGGTCAGCCTCGGTCGATGGTGATGACCGGGGAGGTCCAGTCCTCCCAGTGGTCCGGGTCGTCAGGGTCGCCGAGCGCCTTCAGCGCCCGGGCCTCCAGCCGGTAGTCACCGTCGCGCACGTCGGTGATCCGGCCGTGCGAGTCCGTCACGGTGCCGTCCCAGGCGTAGGCGAAGAACGCCGTGGGGGTCGCACTGCGGTTGACGTGGTCGACCGACAGGGCGATGTTGCGGTCCGGGTGGACCGGTCGGCCGGTGCGCTCGTCGACCACGGTCATCTCCAGCTTGGTGACGTGGTGGTCGAAGTGGGCGATCACGTAGGGCACGTCCGGCAGACCGTCCACCCAGTCCAGGGAGTAGGCGGCGCCCTCGGGCTGGTTCTCGTACCCGCCGCCGCTGCCGGCGCAGTCCAGACCGAAGAACGCCTCGCACTCGGTGATCTTGGTCAACCACGGAAGCTCGTGCGTGTTCCCGTCGCCGTCGGTGATCGGGGTCATGGCGTCGATGGCCTGGTAGTCGCCGTTGTAGGCGGCGTACGGCACGCGGTGCGTGTCACCCTCGCCGTCTCCCTCGGTGACCTTGACGTAACCGCCGTAGATCATCTGGTCGAGGTCGTCGGCGGGCGGAGTGATGGTCACGTCGACGGAGACCGAACCGCCGGCCGGCACCGTCACCTCGTCCTGACCGAACACGGCCTCGGCGTAGGTGTCGTTGAACAGCGGTGCGAACGTGTCGCCGTGGGTGCCCAGGGCGGGCTCGTGTTCGATCGCGTAGGTGGCCTCGGCGTCACCGTCGTTGGTGATGGTGACGGTCTCGGTCACGGGCCCCTCGGTGGCGCCCAGGCCGAGCTTGCCGGGGGACAACGAGGTGGTCGCCTCCACGGCTCCGGGCAGGTCGAGCATGCCGGCGCCCTGGCGGTGGACGTTGTCGA
>NZ_JBEYLC010000046.1:0-52877 GCF_040635885.1 Nocardiopsis sp. NPDC006832
CGCCACACTGAGCGGGCCCGGAATGACTCCGCTGAACTGGCTGAAACCGCGTAAAATCCCAGTTCACAGGTGTCCACCGAACCGAAGCAACTTCAAAAGAGCCCCCGGCTGCAAGCTTGCGTTCCTGTCTAGAACACTTCAGCGAAGTCGTTGTTCTTGACGACCAGGCGCTTGCGCACGTCCTTGGGGATCTTCAGCTTCAGGTGCACCTTCGGTGCCCGCTTCTTCGGGACCTTGATCCGGGTCACCTCGCAAGTGATTCCGGCGCGCAGGAGGTCTTGAGTCATGGTCTCCATGCCCCCCTCCTCCCAGTGCCGGCGGAAGGTCTTGTCGCCCCTCACGTACACCCACCGGTCCTTGGTCGACTCGGGGTCGATGGCCTCCAGATCGGCGATCATCTGGTCGAGCGTGGATTCGGCCTGCTCCCGGGTGAACCTGGTCTTGGTGTACCGGCCGCCGGGCTCCAGCCCCTTCATGTAGTAGGCGATGGCCTCCTCTAACCGCTTGACCTCATTACGGCTCTGCTCGCCGCGTGCGTACTCCCGGGTCTCGACGGGGAAATCGCCGAGCACGGACAGCACCTGCTGGACCAGGCCCTCGTACACCGCGTTGGGGTCGGGGAACCCCAGCCCGCCGCTCTTGCAGCCCTGGCACCGGAGGTAGGCGTAGTCCCCGTGCTTGTTCCGGGTGTGGTGGACGATCGTGTTGGTCCCGCAGTCGATGCACTTCATGACGCCCAGGAACTTCGTCGCCCCGCTCGGCTGCCGGTGAGGCTGGTTCTTGCCTCGCGAGTCGAGCTTCGCCTGCAAGGTGTCCCACTCCTCCTCGGTGAAGATCGGCTCTGTGATCTTGATCGGCTGGGCGTCGTTGCCGAGGATGACCTTCGACCGGCGGATGCCGCCCTGCTTGTCCTCTTCTACTCGGTAGCCGAGGAGGGCAGGGTTGCGGAGCCGGCGGATCATGGTCGACGTGGTCGTCGACTGGGGGACCATCTCGCGCTCCTTCAACCGCCGGACGGTCTCGGAGGTGGACACGTCCTCCTCGACGATCAGCCTCCGTGCCTCGTGTAGCGCCTTGGCCGGCTGAGGGTCGATGGCCAAGGTGGTCTTCCCGTCCTCGCGGCGGGTTGTCTTGTACCCGTAGGCGGGTTTACCGACGACCCAACTTGTCTGCGTCTTGGCGTAATTCCACAGGGACTCGACTCGGGTCTTCGTATTCACCGCCTCGATCTCCGCGACCCCGCCGAGGAGCTGGACCATCATCTTGCCCATGGTCGTTGTCAGGTCGATCGGATCGTGCTTGGAGACGAGGTTCTTCGAGTAGGTCTCGGACCATCGGACCATCGTATTGAGGTCGTTCAGGTTCCGGATGAACCGGTCGAGCTTCCAGAAGAGCAGAGCGTCGAACTCGGGGACGCGGTTGTTCAGCCAGTCGCCGAGCGCCTTTCGCTTCCACGGCGGGACCTTCGTTGCTGACACGTTCAGGTCGCTGGCGACACCTATTACCCGGTGCTCCTTCTCTCGGGCCAGCAGGCGCAGGTCCAGTTCCTGCCGCACGGGAGAGGTGGTGTCGTCGGAGAAAACAGACAGGCGAACCGAGAGCAGGGCGCGAGGGGCATCGGCTGGTAGCCGCTCCTCGGCTTCCTTCAGTTCCGCCAACAGAGCGAGGTCCGCCCCGGTCCATGCTTCGTTCACGTCGTACGCGGCCCGCGCCTTGGTGGGCCGACGATTGGTCTTCCCAGTCATGTGACCAGGCTACGTGTCGGATGTGATCCTGGTGCCATCGGTCACAACATGGGCACCGAGATCCAGATCAACGACGCGGCCGAGGGGCGTCCGACGCTGCCACTGACCGTGCTCTGACCTGTCCCTGATGCGATGAGGGCCCACGTGGGCGCACGGAGCACCGTCCCAGGACCCCGGTGCGCTCGCGTGGGAGGTCACCGAAGAACCGTGTGCGCGGGGTGGGACACAAAGAACCCCAGGGCACTGGTGTGTCCTGGGGTGAAAGAGTAAAGTTCGCGCTCCGGGTGTCTTCGTCCTGCGGTGCGCTCGCGTTCGCTGTGTCCGCGTCGCGCTCGCGTGAGGTTCGGAGTCTCCCGGGAGGAAGGTGTACGGCCCGGCGCCCCGCTCGCGCCGGGCCGTACGTAAAGTAAGACTCGCGGGGGTGCCGGTGGGTTGCCATCGGTTGCGGATTTTCTTTGGATTTTTTTTCCGGCCCTCCGTGTTCAGGTGGTGGACACCGGTTCGGACGACCCTTCGGAATCTGTTCGAGACTTTTCGATTCCAGGTCAGCGGGGCAGGAACCGGTATGTGCAGTCCTGCCGGCGCATGTGCACCACGGCGCACCGTACGCTGAACAGGACGAGGAACAGCCCCTTTCGGGTCGCCACCGACGGCCCGCACAGAGGGGGCATGAGGAAAGGAGTTGAGCTGCCCCCCGCACACGAGGGCACCACCTCACCCTCCACCGCCAAACCCGGCCAACGGCTCCGAGTCCGCTACGCCAAACGTGGACGCATGCGATTCGCGAGTCACCGTGACATCGCCCGGGCCCTGGAGAGAGCCCTACGCAGGGCCTCCCTACCCGTGGCGTTCTCCGCCGGTTTCTCACCACATCCCAAGATCTCCTACACAGGTGCGGCTCCCACAGGGGTCGCCAGTGAGGCGGAGTATCTAGAGCTCACCATGGCCGAGGAGTGCCGACCCGATCAGGTCAGGGACGCGATCGACGCGACCATGCCCGACGGGATCGACGTGCTCGAAGTCGTCGAGGCTCGGGTGACGGGCCTGGCCGACCGGCTCCAGGCCTCCATATGGCGCGTGGAGATGACGGACGTCGACCCCGGCGACGCCGCCAAGGCGGTGGCCGACTACCTGGCCGCCGAAAGCGTCGAGGTGGAACGGATGACGAAGAAGGGCCGACGCCGCTTCGACACCCGCCCGGCCGTACTCGGTATCGACGTGTGCGACGGTCCCCATGGGCGCGCCCCAGGGGAGCGACACACGACATATGCCATACTTCGAATGGTCGTACGGCACACGACACCTGCTGTCCGACCAGACGACGTATTGACCGGCCTTCGCCACGTGGCCGACCTCGCGCCGCCGTCATCACCCACGATGACCCGGCTGGCGCAGGGGCCGCTGGACGAGGTGACAGGTGCGATCGCCGACCCGTTCGACGCGGACCGACCCGAAGCTTCCACCACAGAGAGCACCGGGTCCGCGCACGATGAGACGAACGATCGACGCACCCGAGCACCACGGCCGTCGCCCATGACGGGATCGCGCCCATGAGCGATCCCAACGCGGGGTACATGGGCGAAACCACAGGACTTTGCCCCGGCGACACCCCGGTGCCGCCGGCGCTGACACAGCGACGACAGTTCTCGTGAGCCGCAGCGTCGGACCGTACGCGGCCCGACGGCGCGCCCGAGAACTTTGACGGGAGACCGCCCGGATGCTCGACAACGAGCCCAAGAGCGGTGCCGACGGCACCGCGGGTACAACTGAAACAACCGAGAACACGGCGGGGACACCCCCGGCGGGGAACGGCGGGGTTCGGGTGACCACACCCGCGCCCACCAAGGGCGCTCGCCGCGCCGCCGGACCACCCCCCGAACCCGACGACGTCTTCACGCCACCGACCACGCCGAGCACCAAGCTCGCCGGTTCGGGTGAGGGCGGAACGGTCAAGACCTCTTCGCCCACGCCGGTGCGCAGGCGCACGGTCCGTGCCGCGGGCCGGCCCGCGGACGTTCCCGCCGCCACCAGTGGTCGACGCACCCGAGTGGCCTCCGAGGACGACGACGCTCCCCGGGATGCGGCCGACAAGAGCGCCGCCCCCAAGGGGAACTCCGGAGATGACGGGAAGGGCGCCGAGGAAAGCGCCTCCCGCGGACGCACCCGCTCCCGAGCGCGCTCGCGCGCACCCAGGACCGTCGAGGCACCCGCCCCGGAAACGGTCGAGGAAGAGGAGACCGAGGAGAACACCCCCGGCGCCTCCGGTTCCCTCTTCTCCCCGCCCGGCGGCATGCTCTTCCAGCCTCCGGTCGCCCAGCAGAACGTCCCGGCCAAGACCCGCAAGGCCGTCGAGGTCGAGGTCGAGAAAGAGGAGACCGAGCAGGACTCCGACGCCGAGGCTCAGGCCCCCGCCGAGGAGACGGGCTCCGAGGAGCGTCCCAGCCGTCGGCGCCGTCGTCGGGGCGGTCGTGGCCGTGGCCGGTCGCGCGGTCCCGAGGACAACGGTGGTGAGGAGTTCGACTCCGCCGACTCCGGCGAGGACACCGTCAAAGAGCGCCACAAGGACACCAAGGGTTCCGACACCAAGGACGGCAAAGGACGCGACGAGCCCTCCGCCGACTCCGATGACGACTCCGACGACGAGGGCGAGAACGGCGGTAGCCGTCGGCGCCGTCGGCGTCGCCGCCGCTCCGGTTCGGGCTCCGGCTCCTCCGGGAGCGGCGAGAGCACCTCGGACGACCCGCCCAACACCGTGGTCAAGGTGCGCGAGCCTCGCCAGGAACGTCCCATCGAGGACGAGGTCCAGGCGGTCCGCGGCTCCACGCGCCTGGAGGCCAAGAAGCAGCGCCGCCGCGAAGGCCGCGAACAGGGCCGGCGCCGCGCCCCGATCGTCACCGAGTCGGAGTTCCTGGCCCGCCGTGAGGCGGTCAAGCGCGACCTGGTGATCCGGAGCATCGGCGACCGCACCCAGATCGCCACCCTGGAGGACGACGTCCTCGTCGAGCACTACGTCGACCGGGCCACGCACCGCTCCTACGTGGGCAACGTGTACCTGGGCCGGGTGCAGAACGTGCTGCCGTCGATGGAGGCCGCCTTCGTCGACATCGGCAAGGGCCGCAACGCCGTCCTGTACGCGGGCGAGGTCAACTGGGACTCCTTCGGTCTGGAGGGCCAGCCCAAGCGGATCGAGTCGGTGCTCAAGTCCGGTCAGTCCGTCCTGGTGCAGGTCACCAAGGACCCGGTCGGACACAAGGGTGCCCGCCTGACCAGTCAGATCAGCCTGCCCGGCCGCTACCTGGTGTACGTGCCCGGCGGTTCGATGACCGGCATCAGCCGCAAGCTCCCCGACAAGGAGCGTGCCCGCCTCAAGCAGATCCTCAAGAAGGTGATGCCCTCCGGCGCCGGCGTGATCGTGCGCACCGCGGCCGAGGGCGCCAGCGAGGAGGAGCTGGAGCGTGACATCACGCGCCTGGCCAAGCAGTGGGACTCCATCAAGCGCAAGTCCAAGTCGGCGAGCTCCCCGTCCCTGCTCAACAGCGAGCCGGACCTGACGATCCGGGTCGTTCGTGACGTGTTCAACGAGGACTTCTCCAGTCTGGTCGTCTCCGGTGACGAGGCTTGGAACACCGTCCACGAGTACGTCGACTATGTGGCGCCCCACCTCGCCGAGCGGCTCTCGCACTGGACCGAGGACCGGGACGTCTTCTCCGCGTACCGGATCGACGAGCAGATCAACAAGGGCCTCGATCGCAAGGTGTGGCTGCCCAGCGGTGGTTCGCTGATCATCGACCGGACCGAGGCCATGACCGTGGTCGACGTCAACACCGGAAAGTTCACCGGTCAGGGCGGCAACCTCGAAGAGACGGTCACCAAGAACAACCTTGAGGCGGCCGAGGAGATCGTCCGCCAGCTGCGGCTGCGCGACATCGGCGGCATCATCGTCATCGACTTCATCGACATGGTGCTGGAGTCCAACCGCGACCTGGTGCTGCGTCGGATGCTGGAGTGCCTGTCCCGGGACCGCACCAAGCACCAGGTGGCCGAGGTCACCTCGCTCGGGCTGGTCCAGATGACCCGTAAGAGGGTCGGCCAGGGGCTGCTGGAGGCGTTCTCGCACAACTGTGACCACTGCAACGGCCGTGGCCTGGTGATCTCCTCCGAGCCGGTGGAGAACAAGGGCGGTGGCAACGGCGGTGGCAACGGTAACGGTCGCAAGAAGAAGAAGGGCAAGGGCGACTCCGAGTCCGCGTCCGACGCATCCGGCGACAAGGGCGACAAGTCGGAGAAGTCCGAGCAGCCCGCGGTCGAGAACGACCAGGTCGACCGTCCCGTCGAGGTCGCCGAGGACACCGCGGGGCAGGGCGACAAGCCCGCCAAGCGCACCCGGAGCCGTAAGGCCGCCAAGGGCGAGCAGACCGACACCGCGGTGGAGAGCACCGAGCCGACCGTGAACGCCGACCAGGGCGACGCCGCGGGTTCGGACGGGGAGGCCGAGGAGGCCCCCGTCAAGAGGACCCGCAAGCGCACCTCCAAGGCGAAGAAGGCCGCCGAGGAGACCGCTGAGGCTCCCCAGGAGGCCGAGGCCGCCCCCGAGACGGAGGAGGCACCTGCCGAGGTCGCAGAGGCCCCGGTCAAGAGGACCCGCCGGCGCACCACCACCCGCAAGGCCGTCGAGGCCGACAGCGGTGAGGGTGGGCAGGCGACGGCGGATGGCGACGAGTCCGACTCGGCCGACGATGACGCCGAAGGCGCCACCGAACGGCCCAAGCGTCGCCGCACCCGGCGGACCAAGGCGGCGGTGACCTCACCGACCGGTGGTTCCGCCGTCGACGCGGGCTGAGGTCGAGCGAGGCGGGACGAGAATTCGGTCCGGACCCGGTAACGACCGGGTCCGGACCGGACCGACTGTGCGGGTCTGTACCAGGGCAATGGTAATCTGATGGACGGTGCGTCGGCGCGCCCCAAGTGTTCGCGCGCCCCGAGACCGCAGTGCTCTCCACCAGGTGGGTTTGTTTCCCTCAGATCCCCGCGCCCCGCTACAGGCGATTCGTGGATCGTGGCATCACGGTCATCAGTGAGCGCATTTTTCGTTGAGCGAGCAGGAAGAGAGTTCCCCGGTGTACGCGATCGTGCGAGCGGGCGGCCGACAGGAGAAGGTGTCTGTCGACGACGTCCTGAACATCGACAGGGTCTCCGAGGAGACCGGTGCCACCCTTACGTGGCAGCCCATCCTTGTGGTCGACGGTGACAACGTGGTCAGCGAGGCGAACAAGCTGAGCGGCTACACGGTCACCGCCGAGGTCCTCGGTGAGACCAAGGGCCCCAAGATCAACATCATGAAGTACAAGAACAAGACCGGTTACAAGAAGCGCCAGGGTCACCGCCAGAAGCACACCCAGGTGCGCGTTACCGGTATCGCGGCGAAGTAGGAGGCCTGGAGAAATGGCAAGCAAGAAGGGCGCTTCGTCCACTAAGAACGGTCGCGACTCGAATGCCCAGCGCCTCGGCGTGAAGCGCTTCGGTGGCCAGGCCGTTTCCGCCGGCGAGATCCTCATTCGTCAGCGGGGCACCAAGTTCCACCCGGGCGCCAACGTCGGTCGCGGTGGCGACGACACGCTGTTCGCCCTGGTCGACGGTGAGGTCAAGTTCGGTAACTTCCGCGGCCGCAAGGCCGTGAACATCGTCCCGGCCGCCGTCTAGGTCGAGCCGCGACGATTTCTTCGGGGCGGGCCAGGGAACACTGGCCCGCCCTTCGCGTTGTCACTAGGGAGTCCCTTCGAGGACGGCGCATAGCGCGGGTGGCACGTCGCATCACGGCCCCGCCAGGAGGCGGTGGCCCCACGAGTTACGGGGAGAGCAATGCCTGACTTCGTCGACGAGGCGGTCTTGCACGTCAAGGCCGGGAACGGCGGGCATGGCTGCGCCTCCGTGCACCGTGAGAAGTTCAAACCGCTGGGTGGACCGGACGGTGGAAACGGCGGCCGGGGCGGCGACATCGTCCTGGAGGTCGACACCCAGAGCGCGACCCTGCTGGACTACCAGCGCAGGCCGCACCGCACCGCCGAGAACGGGACGCCCGGCCAGGGCGGTCACCGGGCCGGGGCCAACGGCGAGCACCTGGTCCTGACCGTGCCCGACGGCACCGTGGTCACCAGGACGGACGGCGAGGTCATCGCCGACCTGGTGGGTCACGGCACCCGCCTGGTGCTGGCCCAGGGCGGCAACGGCGGTCTCGGTAACGCCGCGCTGGCCTCCAAGAAGCGCAAGGCCCCCGGCTTCGCCCTCAAGGGTGAGGAGGGCGAGGTCGTCGACGTGCGTCTGGAGATGAAGACCATCGCCGACGTGGGTCTGGTCGGCTTCCCCAGCGCCGGCAAGTCCTCGCTGATCGCCGCGATGTCCGCGGCCCGGCCCAAGATCGCCGACTACCCGTTCACCACCCTCATCCCGAACCTGGGCGTGGTGGAGGCGGGCTCGGTCCAGTACGTCGTCGCCGACGTGCCAGGGCTCATCCCCGGCGCCAGTGACGGCAAGGGCCTGGGCCTGGAGTTCCTGCGCCACATCGAGCGCTGCTCCACCCTGTTGCACGTGCTGGACTGCGCCACCTTCGAGCCCGGCCGCGACCCGGTCACCGACCTGGAGGCCCTGGAGGCCGAACTGGCCGCCTACGGGGAGCAGACCGGGGTCGACCTGTCCGACCGGCCGCGCGTGGTCGCCCTGAACAAGGTGGACGTGCCCGACGCCCGCGAGCTCGCCGACATGGTCCGTCCCATGCTGGAGGAGCGCGGCTACAAGGTCATGGAGCTGTCCGCGGCCTCCCGTGAGGGCCTGCGCGAACTCTCCTATGCCCTCGGTGAGCAGGTCGCCGCCGCGCGACAGAGCGAACCGGCGGCCGAACCCACCCGCATCGTGCTGCGGCCCAAGCTCATCGGTGACACGCCCTTCGAGGTGGTCCCGCTGGGGAACAACATCTTCCGGGTGCGTGGCGACAAGCCGGCCCGTTGGGTGCGCCAGACCGACTTCTCCAACGACGAGGCCGTCGGCTACCTGGCCGAACGACTCAACCGGCTCGGTATCGAGGGGGCACTGGCCAAGGCCGGCGCCACCCAGGGGGCCGAGGTGCGCATCGGTACCGAGGAGGACTCGGTGGTCTTCGACTGGGACGACTCGCTCGACGCCGAGGTCGTCCCGTCCGGCCCGCGCGGCACCGACGCCCGGCTGGGCTGACCCGCGCGGGGACCGACCGCTCCACACCGGCCGAACCCACACAGGCAAGCGCACGGCGCCCGGAAAAGGCGCCGTGCCACGGATGGAAAGTCCCTCGTGGTGCACAGCGCAGACACCCCGAAGCAGCACGTCGAACCCATGGAGGCGGCCGGTCGCCGTTCCGTGGCCCAGGCCCGCAGGGTCGTGGTCAAGGTGGGGTCCTCCTCATTGACCACCCCCGACGGACTCATCGACGCCGGCCGTATCCGGGACCTGGTCGAGGTGTTGGCCGCGCGCCGCGCCCTCGGCCAAGAGGTGATCCTGGTCTCCTCAGGTGCGGTCGCGGCCGGAATGAGTCCGCTGGGCATGACCCGGCGCCCTCGTGATCTGGCCTCACAGCAGGCCGCCGCCAGCGTCGGCCAAGGGTTGTTGGTGGCCTCCTACACCGCCGAACTCGCCGGACACGGACTCACCGCGGCCCAGGTCCTGCTCACCGTCGAGGACATGATGCGGCGAGTGCAGCACCGCAACGCCCAACGGACCCTGCGCCGACTGCTCGACATCGGCGCCGTGCCGATCGTCAACGAGAACGACACCGTGGCGACCCACGAGATCCGGTTCGGCGACAACGACCGCCTGGCGGCCCTGGTCGCCCACCTGATGCGCGCCGACGCGCTCGTGCTGCTCTCGGACGTGGATGCCCTCTACGACGGGAATCCGGCCGACGAGGGCACCTCGGTGGTGCACCTGGTCCGGGGCCGCGCGGATCTCGACGGCATCGACATCGGCAGCACCGGCAAACGCGGTGTCGGTACCGGCGGCATGGTCACCAAGGTGGACTCGGCGCGCATCGCCACCGAGGCCGGCGTGCACACCGTGCTGACCTCGGTGGCCAACGCCCGGGCCGCCCTGGCGGGGGAGAGGGTCGGCACGTTCTTCGCCCCGGCCGACGGCCGCCGCCCCTCCGCCCGGCAACTGTGGCTGGCGCACGCCACCGCGGGACGGGGGAGCCTGGTCCTGGACCCGGGAGCGGTGAAGGCGGTGGTCGAGGAGAAGGCGTCGTTGCTGCCGGCCGGTGTGGTCAAGGCGCACGGCGAGTTCAGCGCTGGCGATCCGGTCGACCTGCGCGACGAGTCGGGCACCCTGGTCGCTCGAGGGCTGGTCAACTACGACGCCGCCGAGGTCCCCGACCTGATGGGTCGATCCACCCGGTGGTTGGCCCGCGAGATGGGCCCCACCTACGAACGCGAGCTGGTCCACCGCGACGACCTCGTGGTGCTGTAGAGCGGGGCCGGGCGGAGCCGATGCCCCGACGCTCCTTCGACGGGTCGGGTGGAAGTGCCCGAGATCTCTCCTCGCCGTGTGCGCCCTTCTCGTGTGCCGTCGTCGGTCCGTGAAAGGGTCGGGGCAGGATGTCCTGAGGAGGGTGCCACCCATGTCGAGTCTGCTGACCCACCTGTTGGCGTTGGGGTTGCGAGTGGTGCGCAAGGGCCCCATGGGATCGGTGGAGGGCGCTCGTGAGTGGATGAACGAGCCCAAGGAGGACCCGTCCGCTCCGCACTGGCTCACCCGACGGCACTGGATCACGCGTCGACGGGTCGGTGGCTTCTCCACCTTCACCGTGCGTCCCCGCGGTGTGCGGGAACCCGAGAAGGCCGTGCTGTACCTGCACGGTGGCACCTACGTCAGCGAGATCTCCGGCTGGCACGGGGTGCTGATCTCGCGCATGGTCGACGCCGGCTGTCGGGTGGAGGTGCCGATCTACGGGCTGGCCCCCGAACACACCTACCGGGAGGCCTTCGGGTTCCTGCACGAGGTGTATCGGGAGCTGATGGCGGACGTCGATCCGACGCGCACGTTGCTGGCCGGGGACTCCGCGGGCGGAGGGCTCGCCCTCGCCCTGACACAGACCCTGCCGGAGGTCGCCCTGCCCGCCCCGACACGGCTGGTCCTGATCTCTCCCTGGCTCGACCTGACGATGTCCAACCCCGACATCCTGGAGGTGGAGGGGGCGGACCCCTGGCTCAACCCGGTCGGGCTCCTGGAGGCCGCCAAGGAGTGGGCGGGCGGCGACGACCTGACCGAACCCCGGCTGAGCCCCATCTACGGGCCGATGGCCGGCCTGCCGCCCATGGACCTGTACATCGGCACTCGCGACCTGCTCTGGCCCGACACCCGCCGGTTGTACGACCAGGTGACCCGGGCCGGGGGAGAGGTACGTCTGTTCGAGGAGGAGGGGGCGCTCCACGTCCACCCGCTGCTCCCCGTCCCCGAAGGGGGCCAGGCGCGGGCGCGGATCATGCGGACCGTCGAGGAGCTGTGAAACACCCTCGTGGGACGCGTTCGGTGGGCGGGGTGACGTGGCCGTCGCTCAGGACAGCCTCCTGACCACGGGCAGAGGCAGGCGCTTCATCAGGAAACCGATCGGCGCCCACGGCCAGGCGGGGACGTACGCCTTGACCTTGCGCTTCTCGATCGCGGCCACCATGGAACGTACGCCCACCTCGGTCTCCACCATGAATCGGGTCTTCTGCCGAACGTGCTCGTTCATCTCCGAGCGGATGTAGCCCGGATAGATCACCGACACGTCCAGACCGGGGACGCGCTCGGAACGCAGACCCTCGGCGATGGCGGCCACGCCCGCCTTGGTGGCGGCGTAGACGGTCATGGCCTTGCGCATGCCGCGCAGGGCCGACATCGAGGAGATCATCACCAGATGGCCGTGACCCTGCGCACGGAAGATCTCCATGGCCGCCTCCGACTGGGCCAGCGCCCCCACGAAGTTGGTCATGGCGGTCTGCCGGTTGGCGTCGTAGCGGCCCTTGCCGAGCGCGGCGCCCTTGCCCAGCCCCGCGTTGACGATGACCCGGTCCACCGTGCCGAACTCGGCCGCGAACTCCCCGAAGACCCGGAAGACCGCCTCGTCGTCGGTGACGTCCAGTGCCTTGAGCACCACCCGGCGATCGGGACGCGCGGCCACGATCTCGTCCCTGAGGGAGCCCAACTTCTCCGTGCGCCGGGCGCACAGGCCCAGGTCGTAGCCGAGGGCGGCGAACCGGCGCGCCATCTCCGCGCCCAGGCCCGCCGAGGCCCCGGTGATCAGGATCGTTCCCTTGCTCATGTGCGCTTCTCCGTGCCGCTCTTCATCGTGGGTCCGCCCCGGTCGAGCCTCCACGCGGTGTCGAGCACCGGGGGTCGGGCCGGGTCCATCGCGTCGACACTATGACCCGGGTCGGTGGAACGACCGAGGCGGGCCACCGCGTCCGCGCCCTCGTGTCCTGCCGGAGCCGGATCCACCCGAGTGACCACGACCGCTCCGAGACGCGGCACTAGGATGCGGTGCGTGACTCAACAGACGACACAGCACGGCGACTCCCATCCGCACGAGGGCGCCGTCCGCGAGATCCCGACCGGCCGCAACGCCACCAAGCTCGTCTACGCCCCGGAAAGGGACGGTCTCGCCGACGCCGGCGAGATCGTGTGGACGTGGGTGCCCTTCGAGGAGGACGCGAGCCAGGGCAAGGACCGGCCCATGCTGGTGGTCGGCCGCAAGGGTCGCCGCCTGCACGGCCTGATGCTGTCCTCCCAGCGGCCCGACGACCACGAGCGCCAGGACTGGCTGCCCATCGGCTCCGGCCCCTGGGACCGTGAGGAACGCGACTCCTACCTGCGGGTGGACCGCCTCTTCGAGTTCGACGAGGACGACATCCGCCGCGAGGCCGCCGTGATGAACGAGGACATCTTCTGGAAGGTCGCCGCCGTCCTGCGCGACCGCTACGGCTGGCGCTGACCTCTTCCGACCCCGGGACCGGCTCGGCCCGTGGACAACCCCTGCGGTGGTCGACCAGGCGCTATACGCTGGAGGGAATCCCTCCGGCGACGGTGCCCTTCGACGCCGCAGGCGCCACCGGCCGGGGCGGCCTCCCGAGCAAGGAAGCCCGAAATGACAGTCAACAGTGACATCGAGCGTGAGGTCCACGATGTGGCCCGACGCGGCAAGGACGCGGCCGTCGACCTCGCCACGCTCAGCAGGTCGGCCAAGGACGCCGCCCTGAACGCGATCGCCGATAACCTGCTCAAGCGGTCCGACGAGATCACCGCGGCCAACGCCGAGGACGTCGAGCGCGCCCGAGCCGAGGGCACCGGCCCGGCCATGATCGACCGGCTCACCCTCACTCCACGGCGGATCGAGGCCATCGCCGAGGCCGTGCGCGAGATCGTCGAGCTGCCGGACCCGGTGGGCGAGTCGGTGCGCGGAGGCGTGCTCCCCAACGGCCTGGACCTGCGGCAGATCCGCGTGCCACTGGGTGTCATCGGGATCATCTACGAGGGCAGGCCCAACGTCACCGTCGACGCGGCCGCACTGTGTCTGAAGAGTGGGAACGCCGCGCTACTGCGCGGATCGTCCTCGGCCTACAACTCCAACACCGCCATCGTGCGGGTGCTGCGGGACGCGCTGGAGGGCACCGAGGTGCCGGTCGACGCGATCCAACTCGTCCCCGGGCGCACCCGTGAGTCCTCCACCGCGCTGATGCGTGCGCGTGGCCTGGTCGACGTGCTCATCCCACGTGGCGGCGGCTCGCTCATCCAGGCCATCGTGCGTGACTCCACCGTTCCGGTGATCGAGACCGGCGAGGGCCTGTGCCACGTGTACGTGGACGCCGACGCCGACCTGGACAAGGCGGTGGCCATCGCCACCAACGCCAAGGCGCAGCGCTGCTCGGTGTGCAACTCCGCGGAGACGCTCCTGGTGCACGAGGCGGTCGCCGAGGCGTTCGTGCCGCGGGCACTGGAGTCCCTCGCCGAGGCCGGTGTGACCGTCCACGGCGACCCTCGGGTCCTGGAGATCGCCGCGGCCCACCCGACCCGGGCCACGGTGGTCGAGGCGACGGAGGAGGACTGGGCGACCGAGTACCTGGACATGGACCTGGCCGTGCGAGTGGTGCCCGACGTCGACGCGGCGTTGGCGCACATCCGCGAGTACTCCACCCAGCACACCGAGGCGATCGTCACCGACTCGCTGGCCACCTCCCGGTACTTTGTGGCCCGGGTGGACTCGGCCGCGGTGATGGTGAACGCCTCCACCCGTTTCACGGACGGTGGCGAGTTCGGATTCGGCGCGGAAATCGGTATTTCCACCCAGAAACTGCACGCCAGGGGTCCGATGGGTCTCGCCGAAATGACATCGACCAAGTACGTGGTCACCGGTGACGGTCACCTGAAGTGACCACACGCCGGGTGGCATGCGACTTCGGGGAAGGGCCGTTCGAGGAATCGGGCGGCCCTTCCCCGTTCTCATGCCACCGTGGTGAACCCCGGTACCGATGGGCACACGCGCCATGACGGTCACTTGCGTCACCTCGGTTGTTTCCTTCGGCGAAACCTGGGCAGAGGCGAAACTTCCCCGGACAAGTATTCCCAAAGCCGTCGCCGATCGGTACTTTCGCTTTGGTGTCACACGGCGCTCTTCCCGCACCCTAATCAGGAGCGTCCGGCCCCCACCGGTCACGACGAAAGGAAATCCCCCGCATGAAGCTCGGGAGTAAGATCGCCGCGTCCACCGCCACCGCGGCTCTGGCGATCGGCAGCGTCACCATGATGGCTGCTCCTGCCCAGGCCGATCTGGTCACCCTGTGCTCCGGTCACGGCGGTGAGATCACCCTGCCGACCGATCTGAAGGTCCCCTCCGGCGCGAGCTGCTTCCTGGACGGCACCGTCGTCCAGGGCGACGTCACCGTCGAGCAGGACGCCAACCTCCACATCATCGGTGGCGCCATCGAGGGCGAGGTGTCCGTCGCCGGCGACGCCTACTTCGACGCCTCCGACACCACGGTCGACGGTGACGTGGTCAACTCCGGTTCCTACGGCACCTACCTGGAGGACGGCAGTTCGGTCGCCGCTCTGCGGGCCCAGGCCGCCGGGGGCGCCGCCAACGACGGTTTCGTCTACGTGGTCGGTGCCTCCGCCGCGTCCGTGGACGCGACCACCGGCGAGCTCTACGTCAACGGCGGCCGTATCACCGACGGCGTGAACGCCGACGGTGTCGTCTACGCCGACATCTACGACAGCGTCGTCCGCGGCGACCTCACCGTCAACGGCTCCGCCTCCGGCGGGATCCTGTGCGACAGCGAGGTCCTGGGCAACGCCACCTACAGCGACAGCTCCGGCCCGATCGCGGTCGGTGCCGGCGAGAGCGACGACTTCTGCGCTTCGGTCAACTACGTCGACGGTGACCTGTCCGTCACCGGCGTCTCCGGTGGTGCCTACATCGACAACAACATCGTCGGCGGCGACCTGGTGGCCACCGGCAACAGCCCGATCGCCCAGATCGGTGACGCCAACCGGGTGCGTGGCGGCATCGTCACCGAGGAGGTCGCCATGCGCGCGCTGGCCGCCGAGGTGACCGCCGAGTTCGAGGCCCACGAGGCCGACCTGGCGGACGAGGTCGAGGAGGCCCGCGCCGAGACCGTGGACGCGGCCATCGAGGCCGGTCCCGCCTTCTAGGGGTACCCACTCGCCTCGGACCTTCCGACTTCGTCGGTGCCCGGGTGAACGGATCACGGCAGCGTCGACGGCCTCCGGCCGGCGGCGCTGCCGTCGTTGTGCCGCCAACCCTTTCCGGTTTATATCGCACCCGTGACGACGGTCATGATTGAGTGATATGTTCGCGCCATGGCTGACTCCCAACGGCTCGCCGTGGTCTCCGGCGGCTCCGGTGGCATCGGACGAGCCGTCGTGTTCGCGCTCGCCGAGGCCGGGCACGAGGTGGTGGCCCTGGGCCGTGACCCCGATCGCCTCGCTCTGCTCGCCGACGACGCCCGGGAGCGGGGGCACCTCGTCGCCACCCGGGTGTGCGACCTCGCCGACGAAGTCGCCGTGTCCGAACTCACCGAATCACTCGGCCCCGTGTCCGTCCTGGTCAACAATGCCGGCTCCGCGCACAGCGCCCGCCTGCGCGACACCGACCTCGACCTGTGGCGTCACCACCTGGACGCCAACGCCACCTCCGCGTTCCTGCTCACCCGGGCCCTACTACCCGGCATGCTCGAACGCGACCACGGGCGCGCGATCTTCGTCGCGTCCACCGCCGCGCACACCGGAACCCGCTACACCGTCGCCTACGCGGCCGCCAAGCACGCCGTCCTCGGCCTGGCCCGTTCGGTGGCCGACGAGGTCGCCGGCACCGGCGTGACCGTCAACTCCGTGTGCCCCTCCTTCGTACGCACCCCCATGACCGAACGTTCGGTGGCCCGTATCGCCGAACGCACCGGACGCGACCCCGGCCGGGCCGAACGCGCCCTCGCCGAGGCAACGCCCCTGGGCCGGCTCATCGAACCCGAGGAGGTGGCGGCCGCCGTCACCTACCTGGCGAGCCCCCTGGCCGGGGCGATCAACGGCCAGTCCCTCACCCTTGACGGAGGAGACACCCAACGATGAGCGCCTTTCGCGGCTCCGTGCCGCTCACCGACCGGTGGGACCACTTCGACCTGACCCGGGTCGACGGGGTCACCACCGTCACCCTGAACCGGCCCAACCGGCTCAACGCACTCACCTTCGAGGCCTACGCCGACCTGCGGGACCTGCTGCTGGAACTGCCGCACCGCGACGACACCCGCGTGCTGGTCCTGCGCGGCCAGGGCCGGGCCTTCTGCTCCGGTGGCGACGTCGACGAGATCATCGGCCGGACCCTGGAGATGGCCCCCGACGAACTCCTCGCCTTCACCCGCATGACCGGGGAGGTGATCCGGGCGATGCGCGAGTGCCCGATCCCCGTGATCGCCGGGATCCAGGGCATGGCCGCCGGCGCCGGCGCGGTCCTGGCCCTGGCCTCCGACTTCCGGGTGGTGGCCCGCTCGGCCCGCTTCGCGTTCCTGTTCACCAGGGTGGGGTTGTCCGGGGCCGACATGGGCGCCGCCTACCTGCTGCCCCGCATGGTCGGCCTGGGAAACGCCACCCGCGTCCTCATGCTCGGCGACACGGTGGAGTCCGACGAGGCCGAACGCATCGGTCTGGTGAGCGAACTGGTGGAGGACCACGAGCTCGACGCCGCCGTGGACCGGCTCGCCGAGAGGCTGGCCAAGGGCCCTTCCTTCGCCTACGCCCAGACCAAGGCCCTGGTGTCCCGGGAACTCGACATGAGTCTGTCCGGGGCCATCGAACTGGAGGCCATGACCCAGGCGTTGCTCATGCGCGGTGAGGACTACGCCGAATTCCACGCCGCCTTCACCGGCCGTCGCACCCCCCAATGGAAGGGACGCTGAGTGGAACCCGTACACCTGCCGCCCACCCCGCACACACTGGTGAACCCGCCCGAACTCGGACCCAACCCGGGCTTCTCCCACGCCGTGGTCCCCGCCCCGGGCCGTCTGGTCCACCTGGCCGGACAGATCGCCTCCGGGCCCGACGGGCGGCTGGCCGCCGAGTCCCTGGTCGACCAGTTCGACGGTGCCCTGGCCAACGTCGTCACCGCCCTGCGAGCCTGTGGTGGTTCACCCGAACACCTGACCCGTCTGAGCGTGTACACCACCGACGTGCCCGGCTACCGGGCCTCCGGGCGGGAACTGGGCCGGGTCTATCGCGCCCACATGGGTCGCCACTACCCGGCCGTGGCGTTGTTCGGGGTGGCCGAGTTGTTCGAACCCGGTGCCTTGTTGGAACTGGTCTGCGACGCCGTCATCCCGGGGCCGACCGACTGACCTCAGGGGGCCACGGTGGCGCGGACGTGGTCCAGGGCGGGCCCGCGCAGCAGGGCGTGCAGGTCGAAGAAGACACGCGCGGCCCTGCTGCCCGCCCACCGGTCGGGCAGCAGTTCGGGTGGCAGCCCCGGGTCGAGGAACGGCAGCCTCCGCCAGGAGTCCACCGCGCGCAGGTGGTCGGCGAAGGCCATCGCCCGCTGCTCGGGGTCGTGGTCCGAAGGTGTGCCGCGGCGGCGCCACGCGGTCAGCACCGGCTCGTGTTCGTCGAGGAACCCCCGGTACATCGCTTGAAGCGCGGGCAGGTCCCACCAGCGGGCGACGGACGTGGTCAGGTCGCGAAAGTCCAGGTGGGTCGCGTGGAACAGCTCCGCGTGCTCCTCCAGGTCCAGTTCCCGCAGGGTGGCGCGCGCCTGGTCGGTGAGGTGCGCGGGTGCGATCCACACCCCGGCGGCGGTGGTGCCGAACCCCAGCCGGGTCAGCTGGGTCCGCAACGCGTGCCGGCGGCGACGTTCGGACTCGGGAACGGAGAACACCACCAGTACCCAACCGTCCTCGGCGCGAGCCACCCGGTGGCCGAAGATGCGCTGGTCACCCTCGCCGAGTATGCGGCGTCCCTCGTCGGAGAGCCGGTAGCCGGCAGCGCCGCCCAGACGCTCGGACACCAGTAGTCCACGGCGTTTGAGCCGGGAGACCGCCGAGCGGACCGAGGGGCCGTCGACGTCGAGTCCGCCCATCAACGCGATCAGGTCGGCCACCCCCGTCCATCCGCCCACGTCGCGGGCGTAGGTGCCGAAGAACGACACGATCAGGGCCCGGGGACGGCGCAGGACGCGGTCGGCGTCGGCTGTGGGGTCCGGGGCTGCTCGGTCGCTGTTGACAATCATGGGCACACGATAGCCGCCGGTGTCGGCACCCCTTGCGGTGCTCGGCCTTCACCCTCATCACGTTTGGTTTCCCGGTAAGTTCATATCACTCTCTTGACGGCCGTCACGTTCTGGGTGCATCTTCGGAGTGAGGCGGATCACGTTCCCGAGAGAGTCGAGGTCGCCCATGGCGCTCCCGCCCCACGAAAACGACCACGAGTTCGCCCGATGGGTCACCGACCGGGCGACCGAACTCGACGACACCCCCGGCGAACCGGGACGCGTCGACCGGGCACTGCTCCAGGGCCTGGGCGAGAGCGGGCTGTTGCCCGCGCTGTTCCCCGGCACGGCCGACGACGGACCTCTGCGCGAGGCCCCCGCCACTCGGTTGTGCCTGCTCCGCGAACACCTGGCCGGTGTCGACACCCACGCCGAGACCGCCCTGGCCCTCCAAGGGCTGGGGACCTACCCCCTCCTGCAGTCCGGGAGCGACCGACAGCGGAAGCGCTGGGTCCCCGAGGCCGCGGCGGGACGGGCGGTGGCGGCCTTCGCCCTCACCGAACCCGAGGCCGGGTCCGACGCCGCCGCGCTGGAGCTGCGCGCCGAACCGTCCGGCGACGGTTGGCGACTGCACGGTGAGAAGACGTGGATCTCCAACGCGCCGGACGCCGACTTCTACACCGTCTTCGCCCGAACCACCCCCGGCACCCGTTCCCGGGGCGTCACCGCCTTCTGCGTCCCCGCCGACCGCCCGGGCCTGTCCGGTGAGCCCCTGGAGATGCTGTCCCCGCACGCTCTGGGGCACCTGGTCTTCGACGGGGTCCAGGTCGGCTCGGAGGACCTGGTGGGCGCCCCCGACCAGGGGTTCTCGGTGGCCATGCGCACCCTGGACCTGTTCCGTCCCAGCGTCGGCGCGTTCGCCGTCGGCATGGCCCGGGCGGCTCTGGCCGCCACCAAGGAGCACACCGCCGAGCGTCGCGCCTTCGGAGGACCCCTCACCGCTCTGCAGACCGTCTCCCACACGCTCGCCGAGATGGCCACGCGTACCGAGGCCGCCCGCCTGCTGGTGTACGCCGCCGCCGAGGAGTACGACTCGGGTGGGCCCGACGTCACGCTCAAGGCGGCGATGGCCAAGCTGTTCGCCACCGAGACCGCCCAGTACGTGGTCGACTCCGCCGTCCAACTGCACGGTGCGCGTGCCCTGCACCGGGGCCACCTCCTGGAACACCTGTACCGAGAGGTCCGCGCACCCCGCATCTATGAAGGGGCCTCGGAGGTCCAGCGCCAGATCATCGCCCGTCACATGTAGTCGTCCACGAGCCGACACCGAGCCGTCACCACGGCCACGCCGCCCGCTGTCGCACCCCGCACTCGGAGGTCCAGCAATGTCGCACTCTCCGCCCGACCGACCGCTCCCACCGTCCTCGACCCCGAGCGCGTACGAGGACACCTTCACCCGCGACCACCTGCCGCCCCTGGAACAGTGGCCGCTCATCGAACCCCTGGACGTACCCGAGCGCCTCAACTGCGCGGAAGAGCTCCTGGACGGCACCATCGCCGGCCACGGCGCCGACCGGCGCTGCGTCGTGGGCGAACACGAGACGCTGACCTACGGAGAACTGCGGGACCGGGTGGATCGCATCGCCCACGTCCTGGTGGAGGAACGCGGCCTGAGACCGGGGGAGCGGGTGCTGCTGCGCGGCCCCAACGCCCCCTGGCTCGCAGCCTGCTGGCTGGCCGTGCTCAAGGCCGGGGGCGTGGTCGTCACCGTCCTCCCGATGTTGCGCGCCGGTGAGCTCGCCACCATCCTGCGCTCCGCGCACGTGGCCCACGCGCTGTGCGACGCCCGCTTCCTGGACGACCTGGACGAGGCGTCCCGGCGGGTGGGGGAGGACGCCCCCTCGACCCTGGTGTACGGCGGAAAGGGCCCCGACGACCTCACCGCACGGGTGGCCGCCCACCCCGACCCGTTCACCGCCGTGCGCACCGCCGCCGACGACGCCTGCATGATCGCCTACACCTCCGGTACCACCGGCGACCCCAAGGGGTGCGTGCACTTCCACCGCGACGTGCTCGCCATCGCCGACACCTACTCCGCCCAAGTGCTCAAGCCCGCCCCCGAGGACCTGTTCGTCGGCAGCCCGCCCTTCGCGTTCACCTTCGGACTCGGCGGACTGCTGATCTTCCCGTTGCGCGCCGGAGCCGCCACGGTGCTGCTGGAACGCCCGCGCCCCGAGGCGCTGCTGGACGCCGTCACCGAACGAGGCGCCACCATCCTGTTCACCGCGCCCACCGCCTACCGGGCCATGCTCGCCGGACGCGGCGACCGCGACCTGTCCACCCTGCGTCGGTGCGTGTCCGCCGGTGAGCACCTGCCGGCGGTCACCTGGCGGGACTGG
Organism: Nocardiopsis sp. NPDC006832; assembly: GCF_040635885.1. Lineage (NCBI taxonomy): Bacteria > Bacillati > Actinomycetota > Actinomycetes > Streptosporangiales > Nocardiopsidaceae > Nocardiopsis > Nocardiopsis sp. NPDC006832. The sequence continues at coordinate 20,907 of NZ_JBEYLC010000046.1, forward strand.
TTCGAGGCCACCGGTGTGCGGCTGCTCGACGGCATCGGCGCCACCGAGATGCTGCACATCTTCATCTCCTCCACCGACGACCACATGCGCCCCGGCTCCACCGGCAGGCCCGTCCCCGGGTTCACCGCCGCCGTCCTCGACGACAAGGGCGACCCCGTCCCCGACGGCGAACCCGGACACCTGGCGGTCCGCGGCCCCGTCGGCTGCCGCTACCTGAACGACCCGCGCCAGAGGGAGTACGTCCGCCACGGCTGGAACCACACCGGAGACACCTACGTACGCGACGAGGACGGCTACTTCTGGTACCGGGCGCGCAGCGACGACATGATCGTCTCCGCCGGCTACAACATCGCCCCCGCCGAGGTGGAGGAGGCTCTGCTCACCTCCCCCGACGTGGAGGAGGCGGCCGTGGTGGGGGTGGAGGACCCCGAACGCGGCCTGGCCGTACGGGCGTACGTGGTGCCGCGGCCGGGTCCGACCGCCGACACCGCCCTGGCCGATCGCCTGCGCGAACACGTGCGCTCCCGCATCTCCCCGTACAAGACGCCGCGCTCGGTGGTCTTCGTCGACGAACTGCCCCGGACCGCCACCGGCAAGCTCCAGCGCTTCCGGCTGCGGGAGGGCACCCTGTGACACCACACGCGAGTCCCGACCACCGAGCGGCCCGCCCCGACGCGCGGGCGACGGCACCCGGCAGACCGTGACGTCGACGAACAGGACGTCAACGAACAGGAAGGCGGCGCGATGCGCATCGTGTGTATCGGCGCTGGACCCGCGGGACTGTACTTCGCGGCCCTGGCCCGACAACTCGACGCCACCCACGACATCACCGTCTACGAACGCAACGCCCCGGACGACACCTTCGGATTCGGCGTGGTGCTCTCCGACGAGACCCTCGGCGGCATCGAACACGCCGACCCCCGAGCCTACGAGCGACTCACCGCGGAGTTCGCCCGCTGGGACGACATCGACGTCCACTTCGACGGCACCGTCACCACCTCCGGCGGGCACGGCTTCGCCGCCATCGGCCGCCGGGCCCTCCTACAGATCCTGCGCGCCCGCTGCGCCGAACTCGGAGTGCGCGTCCACACCCGCACCGAGGCGCCGCCCGCCGCGGAACTCGCCGCCGAGTACGACCTCGTGGTCGCCGCGGACGGAGCGAACAGCGCCACGCGCACCGCCCACGCCGACGCGTTCGGCACCACCCTCGAACCGCGGAGCAACCGGTTCATGTGGCTGGGCACCGACCTGGTCTTCGACGCGTTCAACTTCCACATCCTGCGCACCCCGCACGGGATCATGCAGCTGCACTGCTACCCCTACGCGACCGACGCCAGTACGTTCCTCGTGGAGATGGCCGAGGACGTGTGGGAGGCCGCCGGGTTCGTCGACCGAGACCTCGCCCCCGGGGAGAGCGACCTCGACGCCATCGCCCGCTGCGAGAAGCTGTTCGCCGACGTCCTGGGACGGCACCGACTGCTGCCCAACAACTCCCGCTGGCAGCGCTTCACCACCGTCCGCAACCGCACCTGGCACCATGGCAACGTCGTCCTGCTCGGCGACGCCGCGCACACCGCGCACTTCTCCATCGGATCCGGCACCAAGCTGGCCATGGAGGACGCCCTGGCGCTCGCCGCCCGCCTGCACGAGCACCCCGATCTGCCGAGTGCCCTGGACGCCTACGAGGACGAACGCCGAGCCGTGGTGACCAGCACCCAACGCGCCGCCCAGGCCAGCCTGGAATGGTTCGAGGACATCCACCGCCACGTCGACGCCGACCCGCTGCCGTTCGCCTTCGACCTGCTGACCCGCAGCCGCCGCGTCACCTACGACAACCTGCGCCTGCGCGACCCGGAGTTCGTCGCCCGGGTCGACGACTGGTTCGCCCACAAGGTGGCCCGCGAGGTCACGGGCGGAGAAGGCGCCCCCGCAGTTCGCCCGCCCATGTTCCACCCCTTCCGCCTGGGCGCGTTGGAACTGGACAACCGGGTCGTCGTCTCGGCCATGGACATGTACTCCTCCACCGACGGCACCCCCGGCGACTTCCACCTCGTCCACCTGGGCGGCAAGGCCCTCGGTGGCGCCGGACTCGTCATGACCGAGATGGTGTGCGTGTCCGCCGACGCCCGCATCACCCCCGGCTGCGCCGGACTCTACGCACCCGAACACGAGACCGCCTGGCGCCGCTTCACCGACTTCGCGCACGAGCACAGCCGGGCCCGCGTCGGAGTGCAGCTCGGGCACGCCGGCCGCAAGGGCTCCACCCGACTGATGTGGGAGGGGATCGACCAACCCCTGACCACCGGCAACTGGCCGGTGGTCTCCCCATCGCCGCTGCCCTACCGTGACGGAGTCAACCAGGTACCCCGGGAACTGGACCGGGCCGCCATGGACGCCATCCGCGACGACTTCGTCGCCGCCGCCCACGCCGCCGACCGGGCCGGGTTCGACCTGCTCGAACTCCACTGCGCGCACGGCTACCTGCTGTCCTCGTTCCTGTCCCCGGTCACCAACCGACGCACCGACGCCTACGGGGGCGACCTGACCGGCCGGCTCCGCTACCCCCTGGAAGTCCTCACCGCCGTGCGCGCCGCCTGGCCCGACCACAAACCCCTCACCGTGCGCGTATCCGCCACCGACTGGGTCGAGGGCGGCACCACCGGCGACGACGCGGTCCGGATCGCCCGCGCCCTCGTCGCGGCCGGAGCCGACGCCATCGACGTCTCCACCGGACAGGTCACCCCCGACGAGGAACCCGCGTTCGGGCGCAGCTACCAGGTCCCCTACGCCGAACGAGTCCGCCGCGAACTCGGTGTCCCCGTCATCGCCGTGGGCGCCATCTCCTCCCACGACGACGTCAACTCGACCATCCTGGCCGGTCGCGCCGACCTGTGCGCCCTGGGCCGCCCCCACCTGTACGACCCGCACTGGACCCTCCACGCCGCCGCCGAACAGGACTACGCGGGCCCCGGCGTCACCTGGCCGGTCCCCTTCCGCGCCGGTAGCCGCAAACCCCCCACCGGACGCACCGACGGGCCGCGTCCCCGACTCGAACTGCTACGGTCCGGCGACGACTCCACCCGGCACCGACGGTGGCGTCCCCACACCACCCGAGACGAGCCCTAGGGAGACCACGGTGTCGACCGCCTATGGCGACCACCCCAGCCAGATCGTCCACCGCCACGAGCCACGCCGGTACGACGGACCCGCCCCGGTCGCGGTTCTACTGCACGGCGGCTGGTGGCGGGACCTGCACGACGCGCGCCTCATGGACCCCTTGGCCGGGGACCTGGCCGCCGCCGGGTGGTTCGTGTGGAACGTCGAATACCGCCGCACCGGAACCGACGGCGGTGGCTGGCCACGGACGGCCCACGACGTCGCCCGCGCCCTGGACCTGCTCGCCGCCACCGCCGACCACGAGGACGGGCTGGACACCTCACGCGTGGTCGCCATCGGTCACTCCGCCGGCGGGCACCTCGCCCTCATGACCGCCGCGGACTCCCTCGTCACCTCCGTGGTCACCCTGGCGCCCATCACCGACCTGCGCCGCTGCGCCGACGCCGGGCTGGGAGAGGACGCCGTCGCACCCTTCCTCGGCCCCGATCCCGCCCCCGAGCTGTACACGGAATCCTCGCCCCTGCACCGACTCCCCATCGGAGTCCCGCAGTTGATCGTGCACGGCGCCGCCGACCAACGGGTTCCCGTCGAACACAGCCGCGACTACGTGGCCGCGGCCCGGGCCGCCGGTGACCCCGTGGAGTACCGGGAGATCGCCGGAGCCGACCACTTCGCCGTCATCGACCCCGCGCACACCGCCTGGCGTACCGTGCGCGACGCCCTCGGCGCCCGCTGACGACCGGGCCCGCACGACGAACGGCGGGGGTGGAGGGGCGACCATACCGATCGACCCCTCCACCCCCGCCATCGACCACGACGGTGTTCCGGTCGAGGTCAGTTGTCGTTGGAGCCGTTCGTGCCGCCCGAACCGGACTCGCCCCGGGTGTCGCCCTGGTTCCCACCGTTCCGCCAGCGGTCCGCCATCGAGTCGAAGATGCGGCCGCCCGCGCGCCCGGCGCCGTCGGCCACCCCGCGCAGGGTGCTGACCAGCGGGTCGCTGGTGCGGTTCCACTCGTCCCGGTAGGACCTGGCCGCGTTGCCCGCCTCCTCGGTGACTTTGGCGTCACGGTCGGTGGAGCGGCGGGGATAGTCGCCGTCGACGACGCGCTGGTACTCGCCGCTCTCCACCCACCGGTGCAGCTCGGCCACCCGGACCACCGCGAAGGGGTGCGTCGCCGGAACGGTGGTCATCAGCTTCAGCACGCTGTCCACGGCGTCGCCGCCGCCCTCGTACTCGCGAGCCTGCTCCATGAAGGAATCGGGGTTCATCTGGGACAGGTTGGAACCACCGGCGAGCTTCATCAGGGCGCGCTTGGCGGCGTCCGGGTTCTGGCAGGCGAGCAGCCCGGCACGGTCACTGGACAACTCGGACTTGCGCTGCCACTCCCGCAGCCCCGCCAGGATCGCCTGGATGGCGATGGCGCCCAACGGGATCCACATGATCTTGGTGGACAGCCACACCAGCAACAGGAGCAACGTGCGGTAGATGGTGTGGCCACTGAGCACGTGCCCGACCTCGTGCCCGATGACGAACCGCTTCTCCTCGGCGTCGAACAGGTCGAACAGACCGGTCGTCATGACGATGAACGGCTTCTTGCGGCCGATCGCCATGGCGTTGGGCTGGGGATCCATCTTGACGTAGAGCTCGGGAACCTCGTCCAGGTCCAGGACGTAGGCCGCGTCGCGCAGGTAGTCGTGCAGTTCCGGGAACTGGGTGGGGCTGACCCGCACGGCGCTGGAGAGGAACATCAGGCGCAGGGAGCGTTCGTTGATCCGCCCGAAAACGGACTTGACGAGGGTGTCGAAACCCGTCAGGGATCGCAGCGCCACCAGGGCGCCACGATCGGCGGGGTGCTCGTAGGCACGCGCGGAGATATCGGTGAGCCGGACACGGACGCGATCTGGTGAGTTGGCCATATCGGCATGCTATGCGTCACGATGCGGCTTGGCCACGGTTTGCGGCGAACGAGATATGACGCGTTCGTGCACATCCTTCACGACCTGCGGGGAAGGAAGCGGGCACAGGCCTTGTTCGAGCAGTTCAGGGCGATGATGACACGACACACGGTCGACCACCGGTACCCGGGGTCGGCTACCCTCAGGTGGCTGAAACGGGCCACCAAGACAGTGATACGGCGAAACGGAGCGCACAGTGACGGACCAGGCCACCGGCGCCTCCCCCCAGGACGAGACCGCGCTGAGACAGAGACGGGTCGGAACGTCCCCGACCAAGGTCGGCATCATGGGTGGAACCTTCGACCCCATCCACCACGGTCACCTCGTGGCCGCCAGTGAGGTCGCCCACCTCTTCGGGCTCGACGAGGTCGTCTTCGTTCCCACCGGACAGCCCTGGCAGAAGGACCCCGCCAAGGTCACCCCCTCCGAGGACCGCTACCTGATGACGGTCATCGCCACGGCCGAGAACCCCCAATTCCGGGTCGATCGTGCCGAGATCGATCGCTCCGGGCCGACCTACACCATCGACACCCTCCGCCAGATGCGCGCCTCCTACGGGCCCGACGTGGAGTTGTACTTCATCACCGGAGCCGACGCCCTCGGCGCGATCCTCAGCTGGCACAACGTCGACGAACTCTTCGACCTCGCGCATTTCGTAGGCTGTAACCGGCCCGGACACCACCTCAGCGACACCGGCCTTCCCGAAGGCAAGGTCTCCCTGGTGGAGGTCCCCGCGCTCGCCATCTCCTCGACCGAGTGCCGCGAACGCGTCCGCAAGGGCGAACCCATCTGGTACCTGGTACCCGACGGCATCGTCCGCTACATCCACAAGACCGGGCTCTACCTGGAGCCATGAGGTGACGGACCACAACCGTCACCGGTCGCACCCGATCAAGTGAAGGCAGCAACCACAACGTGACAGCCACCGACAGGGCAGTGGAACTGGTCCAGGTCGCCGCAGAGGCCGCCTCCGACAAGCTCGGCCAGGAGATCATCGCCTACGACGTCAGCGAACAGCTCATGATCACCGACGCCTTCGTGCTGTGCTCGGCGCCCAACGACCGTCAGGTCCGCGCCATCGTCGACGAGGTCGAGGACCAGCTGCGCATCAAGTCCGGCGCCAAGCCCGTCCGCCGCGAGGGCGAACGCGACGGCCGCTGGGTCCTGCTGGACTACGCCGAGATCATCGTGCACGTCCAGCACGAGGAGGAGCGCGGCTTCTACGGGCTCGAACGCCTCTGGAAGGACTGCCCCGAGATCGAGCTCCCCGAGGGCTCCCGCGGGGCCGAACGCACCCCGCTGGACGAGTAGCAAGCCCACGCGGCCGCAGCGGCCGCCGGACAAGAGAGACACACCACGTGAGTGACACCCCTCGTGTGCTGTTCTGGCGGCACGGACGCACCTCCTGGAACGTCGAGAAACGCTTCCAGGGGCAGACCGACATCGACCTCGACCCGGTCGGCCACGCTCAGGCCGAACGGGCCGGTCGGCTGCTCGCGACCTTGAACCCCGCCCTCATCGTCGCGTCCGACCTCAAGCGCGCCGCCGACACCGCCGGATACCTCGAACGTGCCTCCGGGCTTCCGGTGGAGTTCGACAAGGGCCTGCGCGAACGCTACGGCGGATCCTGGGAAGGGCACACCGCCACCGAACTCGCCGAGCGCTACCCCGCCCAACACCCGACCATGGACATCCCCGACGGAGAGGCCATCGCCGACGTCGGCGACCGCATGCGCGCGGCCATCGAACGGGGACTCGCCAAGACCCCCGCCGGCGGCCTCCTCGTCATGGTCAGCCACGGGGCGGCCCTGCGTGTGGGGATCTCGCGCATGCTCGACATCCCCGACGAACGCCGCGAGCTCCTCGGCCCCCTCGGCAACTGCAACTGGTCCGTCCTCCAGGCCCGTGGTGAGACCTGGCGACTCATGGAACACAACGCCGCCAGCCTCCCCGAGCCCGTCGTCCTCAGCGACGACGCCTGATTCCGTTTCGACGAACGGCCGATCATCCGCTAAAGTTCAGGGAGTCGAAAGGGCGCAGCCCCGACGACTCCCACAAGGGGCTATGGCGCAGTCGGTAGCGCGCCTCCATGGCATGGAGGAGGTCTGGGGTTCGAATCCCCATAGCTCCACTCCACTCCGGAACGACCTTGCTCGGGGGACTTCGTCCACCTCGCCAGGTCGTTTCGTCGTTTCTTCTGGGGGCGACCCCCAGACCCCCGATATTCAGGACGACTCTGCTCGGGGGACTTTGTCCACCTCGCCAGGTCGTTTCGTCGTTTCTTCTGGGGGCGACCCCCAGACCCCCGATATTCAGGACGACTCTGCTCGGGGGACTTCGTCCGCCTCGCCAGGTCGTTTCGTCGTTTCTTCTGGGGGCGACCCCCAGACCCCCGGTGTGTGCTCGCCGGGGGCCTTGTTCTTTCTGGCCAGAGGGCTTACGACGAACGCCAGGCGTTCAGGAAACCGGCCAGGTACTGGAAGGGGACCGCGGCCCCCTTGGTCTGGTCGATGCTCCCGGCCAGGTGCAGGTCCAGTTCGGGGCAGTGGAACAGCCAGGTCCCGGTGCCGCCGGCGTGGCCGATGAGCGTGAGAGGCGCCCGGCCACCGGCCAAGAGCCGATTGACGTGGAAGTACATGGTGCCCAGCCCGTAGTGGATCATCGGGAGGTTGCGCAGTCGGTTGCGCCGCTCGGTCAGTGGGCTCGGGTCGTCCAGGATCCTTCCGTCGAGCAGCGCCCGTTGAAAGGTGATCAGGTCACCGGTGGTGCTGTACAGGTCGTTGCTGGACGTGAGCAGGGCGGGGAGTTCGACGCGGCGCTGTTTCGTGTGCAGCGGTGCCATGCCGGGAGGCGGTGGGCCGGGCGGTCGGGTGTCCTTCAACCCCAGGGGGACGAGGATCCGCTCGGCGAGCAGGGCACCGAACGAACGTCCGGTCGTCCGCTCCAGGACACGGATGAGCAACTGGAAACCGGTGTCGGAGTAACGGGCCTTCTGTCGGGCGGCGGACAGATCCTGGGGTGGGAAGTACGGTCGCTGCTGCTCACGGGTGGTCCGCAGGATGTCCTCGAAGATCCAGGCGGTGTCCCGCCCGGCGACGAGGTGTTCGTTGAGGCTTGGACCCTCGCGGCGTTTCTCGAAGTGGTCGGGGAGCCCCGAGGTGTGGCTCGCCAGGTGCCGCAGCGTGATGGTCGGCGTGTGGTCGACCCCGTCGAGGACGTGGACGCCGGTGGCCTCGGGCAGGTGGGCGATCAAGGGTGAGTCCAGGTCGAGTTCGCCGCGCTCATGGGCCCGCAGGGCCAACGTGACGATGAAGCGCTTGGTGACGCTCGCGACGAAGAACGGGGTGTCGGGGCGCGATCCGAGGTCGTCCGGGCCCCGCGCGGCCGCCCAGTGGTGGCCGCGGCCGGTGACGGCGACGCAGGCGTGGTGTACGTCGCTACGGCCCACGAGCCGTTCCAGCAGGCGCCGCATTCGCGCGTCGAGGTCGGCGGGGACGTGGTTGTCGGGGGAGGGGGTCGTGATCACGTCGTCGTCTCCAGTGCCGTCGGCACCTCGTTCGATTCTTCGTGGTGGGCGCCCAAGGGCTCCCCGATCCCTTGGAAGGGCGGTCGAGGAAGTGGTCAGGATATTGCGCGTACGCGCGGTGTCGAGCGAAGGGCCCGTGGCCGGATCCGGCCACGGGCCATGAGGCTCGTCGGCCTACTGCAGGTCGCGGAAGAAGGCACGGAGGTCGCCGACCAGCAGGTCCGGCCTCTCCAGGGACAGGAAGTGGCCGCCCGCGTCGAGTTCGGTCCAGCGCATCACGTGATGGTCGCGTTCGGCCCAGCGCCGCACGGTCACGTCGTGGGCCGATAGCAGTACCCCGGTCGGCGCCCCCTTGGCCTCGGCGCCGCTTTCCTCGGCGTCCCAGCCCCCGGAATCACCCTGGTCTCCCGAAGCGCTCCATTCGCTCGCCGACATCTCCTCGTAGTAGATCTGCGCGGCCGAGGCGGCGGTACCGGTCAGCCAGTACAGGGACACACAGGTGAGCATCCGGTCGCGGTCCAGGCTCTCCTCCGGAAGCCCTTCCTCCGGCAGGGAGAGCTCCTTGAACTTCTCCACCATCCAGGCCAGCTGTCCCACCGGCGAGTCGGTCAGGCCATAGGCCACGGTCTGCGGTCGCTTGCCGTTGCACCGCAGGTAACCGTCGTTGTAGTCCCGCATGGAGTCCCACCGCCGCTGGTCCGGCTCGGACAGGCCCTTGGTCTCCTCGTCGTCGTACGGGAAGGTGATCATCCCGTTGACGTGCACACCGAGAACCCGTTCGGGCGCCTGCTCACCGATGGTCGGTGCCACCCACGCCCCGGTGTCGTAACCGTGTACGGCGAAGCGCTCGTATCCGAGGCGGGCCATCAGTTCGAGGAACACCCCTCCCATCCGGGAGGCGTTCATCCCCGGGCCCGCCAACGGGGTCGAGAAGCCGAAGCCCGGCAGGGACGGGATCACCAGGTGGAAGGCGTCCGCGGGGTCGCCGCCGTGGGCACGCGGGTCGGTGAGCGGCCCGATGACGTCCAGGAAGTCGGTCACGGCGCCGGGCCAGCCGTGCGTCATCAACAGAGGGGTGGCCTCCGACTCGGACGAACGGACGTGCAGGAAGTGCACGTTCTGGCCGTCGACCTCGGTGGTGAACTGCGGATGGGCGTTGATCTCCGCCTCGGCGGCCCGCCAGTCGTAGGTGGTGCGCCAGTACTCGGCCAGCTCCTTGAGGTAGCCGACCGGGACCCCGCGGTCCCAGCCGACCCCGGGTGGTTCGGCGGGCCAACGGGTGCCCGCCAACCGAGAGCGGAGGTCGGTCAGGTGATCCTCGGGGATCTCGATGCGGAAGGGGCGGATTCGCCGCGCCGGGTTCGTCATGCCATCCACGCTAGGAACCGGTTAGGTCAGGATCATTCCTAAGCGCGCGTGAGAATGGTGCCATGGCGGAAACGACCTCCGCGCGGCTGCTCGCGCTCCTGGCCCTGTTGCAGACCCAACGCGAATGGTCCGGCGCCACCCTGGCCGAACGCCTCGACGTCACCCCGCGCACCGTGCGCCGGGACGTGGAGCGGCTGCGTGAACTCGGCTATCCGGTGCACGCCACCCGGGGCGTCGCCGGGTACCGGCTGGGTCCCGGCGCGGCCATGCCGCCCCTGCTGCTCGACGACGAGGAGGCCGTCGCGGTGGTTGTGGGACTCCGTACCGCGGGGTCGGTGAGTGGAATCGAGGAGGCCTCGGGGCGGGCGCTCGCCAAACTGGAACAGGTGCTGCCCTCACGACTGCGGCAGCGGGTGCGCACCCTGCGCGGCGCCACCGTGCGGGCCGGCGTCGAACCCGGGCCGACGGTGTCCGCCGAGACGCTGATGGCGGTCGCCGAGGCCTGCCGTCGCCGTGAGGTGCTGCGCATGGACCACACCGGCGTGCACGGTGACACGTCGGCGCGCAGGGTGGAGCCGCACGGCCTGGTCAGCTTCGGTGCCCGCTGGTACCTGGTCGCCTTCGACCTCGACCGAGAGGACTGGCGCGGCTTCCGGGTCGACCGACTCGTCCCGCGCACGCCCACCGGCCCCCGGTTCGACCCGCGCGTGCCCCCGCACGGCGACGTGGCGGCCTACCTGTCGCACCGGCTGTCGTCGCAGACCTGGCCCTGCCGGGCGGTGGTCCGCCTGCATGAGGCGGCCGATACCGTGGCCGACCGCGTCTGGCCGGGGATGGGGGTCGTGGAGGCCGTGGACGAGGCTTCCTGTCTGCTGCACCTGGGCGCGGAGACCCTCCACGACCTGGTCTGGATGATCACCTCGACGCACACCGACTTCACCCTGGTCGAGGGCCCGGAGGGTCTGGCGGAGGCCTTCCGGGCCCAGGCCCGCCGCTGCGCCGCCGCCGTCGACCCCTAGACGGCGCGCAGCCACACGGCGGCGTCACCGGGGAGGTCGGTGGTCACGTCGGTGCTGGACAGCAGTACTTCGCCGACGGGCAACGGCACCGGTTCGGGGCCGGTGTTGACCAGAACCAGCACCTCGCCTCGGCGGAACGCCACCACCGGGCCCAGGTTCAGGGCGTCGTCCCACACCAGGACCTCGTCGTCGGAGAAGGTCCGGCGCAACCGCAGCGCGTTCCGGTACAGCCACAGCGTCGAGTCCAGGTCCTCCTCCTGGGCCTGGGCCGAGTACTCGCCCCACCAGTCGGGCTGGGGGAGCCAGGAACCTCCCTGACCGAACCCGAACGAGGCGCCCTCCCGGGTCCAGGGCAGGGGGACCCGACAGCCGTCCCGGCCCTTGTCGGTGTGTCCGCTGCCCCGCCACCGGGGGTCCTCCAACGCGTCGGCCGGCAGGTCCGCGACCTCCGGCAACCCCAGCTCCTCGCCCTGGTAGACGTAGGCCGACCCCGGCAGGGCCAGGGTGAGCAGCGCCAACGCGCGGGCGCGGGCCCGGCCCAGGGCGTGGTCGGGTTCGGGGTCGTGGCCGTCCGACAGCAGCCAGCGACGCGGATCGGTGCCCGCGGGCAGCCCCAGCAGGGAGGGTTTGCGCACCACGTCGTGGTTGCCGGTCACCCACGTGGGGACGGTGCCCACCCTGGTGGCGTCGGCGATGGAGGAGGCGATCACCCTCCGGTAGGCGTCCGCGTCCCAGGGGGCCATGAGGTACTCGAAGTTGAACGCCTGGTCGAGCTCGTCGGGCCGGGTGTAGCGCACACGACGCTCCCCGGGCAGCCACACCTCGGCGACGGTCGCGCGCGGCGGGTCGTAGGCGGACAGCACACCGTTCCAGTCCCGGTACACCTCGTGTACCTCGGGCCGGTCCAGGAACGGGTGGTCGGGGTTGGCGGCGATGTCCTCGAACCGCCCACCGTCCACAAGGATCAGGTCGCGCAGCGGCTCCAGGTCCTTGACCAGGGCGTAGGCCACGTCGATGCGGAAACCGTCCACGCCGCGATCGCTCCAGAAGCGCAGGATGTCCCGGAACTCCTCGCGGACCCGTTCGTCGTCCCAGTTCAGGTCCGGTTGCTCGGGGGCGAACATGTGCAGGTACCACCGCCCGTCCGGAACCCGGGTCCACGCGGGCCCACCGAAGGTGGAGCGCCAGTTCGTGGGCGGCTCGGAGCCGTCGGGCCCGCGCCCGTCCCGGAACACGTACAGGTCCCGCTCCGGAGCGTCGGGTGAGGCCAGCGCCGCCCGGAACCAGGGGTGCTCCTGGGAGGTGTGGTTGGGCACGATGTCGATCATCACTCGCAGGTCGCGGGCGTGCGCGGCCTCGACCATGGCGTCGAAGTCGGTGAGCGTGCCGAGCAGGGGGTCGACGTCGCGGAAGTCGGACACGTCGTAACCGCCGTCGGCCCAAGGAGAGCGGTAGAACGGCGACAGCCAGATCCCGTCGGCGCCCAGCCCCGCCACGTGGTCCAGCCGGTCGGTGATCCCGCGCAGGTCGCCCACCCCGTCACCGTCGGAGTCGGCGAGGCTGCGCGGGTAGACCTGATAGAGGACGGCGTCGCGCCACCACGGTCGCATGTTCTCTCCTTCTGACCTGGTCGATCGGACGGTCGGGATGGTCACTCGCTCGGTAGCGGAGCCGAGGTGGACTGTCGGAGGATGAGCCGGGTGGGCATCTCCACGTGTCGGTCCGGTGGGGCCTCGCCGGCGAGGATGTCCACGGTGAGGTCGGCGGCGGCCGTTCCGATCGCGCGGGGCGACTGGTCGACGGTGGTCAGGTCCAGGATCGCGGCGGCCTCGTGGTTGTCGAAGCCCATCAGCGAGATCGCCCCGGGTACGGGGATGCCGGATCGGCGCAGCGTGCGGTGCGCGCCCATGGCGATGTCGTCGAACTCGGTGAGGACGGCGGTGGGCGGCCGATGGTCGGAGAGCAGCTCCCCCATGGCGAGTTCACCTCCCCGCCGGCCGGGTGTGCTCAGCACGCTCCACTCGGCGAGTCCGGCGTCGACCATGGTGCTCTGGAAGCCCTCCAACCGGTCCCGTGAGCTCCGGCCGCGCCACGAACCGCCCTCGGAACCGATGTAGGCCACGCGGGTGTGGCCGAGGTTGAGCAGGTGTCGTGTGGCCTTGGCGACCCCCTGCCGGTCGTCGATGAACACCCCGGCCCGGCCGGGGACGGACTGTCCGGTGAGGACGAGGGGAACACCGACGTCGTCCAGACGCCCGCACTCCTCGGCCGACAGGTCCATGGCCACCGTGATGACCGCGTCGCTGTTGCGCCTCAGCGGCAGCGAACTCGTCCAACCGGGCTGTCGGCGCAGCTCTCCCACCTGGTACACGAGCATGTCCAGGCCGGCGCGCTGCAGACCGTCGCTGATGCCGGCCAGGACCGATCCGAAGAACCACGGCTGCAGGAACGGGACGATCACCGCCACCCGGCCGGTGCGCCCGGTGACCAGCCCTGAGGCGTTGCGCGAGACCACGTAGGAGAGTTCGTCGGCCGCTTCCTGTACGCGTTGGCGGACGGCGGGGGCGACCCCCGGGACGCCGCGCATCACACGCGAGACCGTGGACAGTGAGACCCCTGCGCGACGTGCGACGTCCCGCATGCTCGGGGGGTGTTTGCTCATACTTCCACGGTAGGAGTGATCATCCACTATGGCAACGTTTTCAATAGATTTACCTACACCATCACCTCCATCGCCACCAAATATGCACACGTATCAAGGAAGTATGTTGACTAGATCACATATTCGATGGCATCGTTTTCAAACAACCGAACCGGGCGTTGTCCCGGCACCTCGACGCCGTGTCTCCACATCTCCCGCGGAGGCGCGAAAAGGAGAGAGGCATGCCAGCACTTCCATGGCACCGGCGATTCACATGGCGAGCGGGTGGTGCGGCCCTCGCGACCCTGGTCCTGACCCTGGCCACCGCCTGTGGAGAACCCCCCGGGCAGGAGTCCGACGCCGAGGGTGAGAGCGCCGGCCTGGCCGACGACCCCCAGTTCGTGTGGGCGGTCACCGGCGCCGACCGCCACATCCACGAGGATGTGGCCCGCCTGTGGAACGAGAACAACCCCGACCGGCAGGTCGAGATCTTCTTCCTCGCCCCCACCGCCGACGAGCAGCGCCAGGCCATGTTCCAGGACCTGCAGGCCCAGGCCGGCGAGTTCGACGTGCTCGGCCTCGACGTCATCTGGACCGGAGAGTTCGCCGACTTCGGCTACATCGAGAGCCTGGAGGACATGCGCGGCGACATCGAGGACGTGAGCCTGCCCGGCGCCATCGACAGCGCGCAGTGGCAGCAGGAGCTCTACGCCCTGCCGTACTCCTCCAACGGGGCCTTCCTCTACTACCGCACCGACCTCATCGACGAGCCGCCCACCACCTGGGACGAGCTCTACGAGACCGGCATGGCGGCAGCCGAGGAGGAGGGCATCGCGCCCTTCGTCGGTCAGGGCGACCAGTACGAGGGCTTCGTCGTCACGTACCTGGAGATGTTCTGGTCCGCCGGGGGCGAACTCTTCGACGAGTCCCAGGAGAACTCCACGTTCCTGGAGGGCGACGCCGCCCAGACCGCCCTGGACTTCATGATCGAGGGGCAGGAGAACGGGTTCTTCGCCGAGGGCTTCGACTCGATGGTCGAGGACGACGCCCGTGCCCTCTTCCAGTCCGGCGAGGCCGTCTACATGCGCAACTGGCCCTACGCCGTCCCGCTCCTGGAGGGCGAGGAGAGCGCGGTCGCCGAGGACTTCGCGGTGGCGCCGCTGCCCTCCTTCACCGGTGAGTCGGGCACCAGCGCCCTGGGTGGGCTCAACAACGCCGTCAGCAGCCTGAGCGAGAACAAGGAACTGGCGAGCGAGTTCGTGCTCTGGGCCGCCACCGACCCCGAGGCGCAGGCCATCCTCGCCGACAACAGCCTCCCGCCGACCATGGTCAGCGCCTACGAGGAGGCCGAGGACCCCAACTTCGAGATGCTCGGAGACATCCTCGCCGAGGCGCAGGCCCGCCCGCCGGTGCCCGGCTACAACTCGTTGTCCCTGGAGATCCAGGACAACCTGCACCCGGCCTTCCTCGGTCAAGAGGACCCGGAGACCGCGCTGCAGGCCGTGGACACCGCCGCCGGCAACGCACTCGAGGGAGAGTAGAGGAGCGATGTCCGATTCCACGGATGTCGCCCCCGACGTCGTCAAGGCCGTGCGCCGGCGCGCCCATGGACTGGGGGAGCAGGCGATGGGGCGGATCTTCCTCGCCCCGTCGCTCGCCTTCATGGCGCTGATCGCGCTCTTCCCGGTGTTCTACGCCGTCTGGATGAGCCTGTACGACATCCGGGGGTTCAACCGAGAACTCGTGGGCGTCGAGAACTATGTCGGCGCCCTGACCGACCCCGGCTTCTGGAACGCCGCGCAGAACACCCTGATCTTCACGGTGGCCTCGGTGTCCCTGGAGTTCGTCGTCGGGATGGCGTTCGCGCTCATCATGCACCAGGTCTTCGTCGGCCGTGGCCTGACCCGCGCGGTCATCCTGGTGCCGTGGGTGATCCCGACCGCGGTCGCGGCCCAGGTGTGGCGGTACATGTTCGACCACAACCCCGGGTTCGTGAACGCGGTGCTGGGCACCGACATCAACTGGCTCCGCGACCCGGCCTGGTCGATGGTCGGCATCATCAGCGCGGACGTGTGGAAGACCGCCCCGTTCGTGGCGTTGCTGCTCCTGGCCGGGTTGCAGACCATCCCCAAGGACTACTACGAGGCCGCCAAGATGGACGGCGCCAACGTGTTCCAACGGTTCTGGACCATCACGCTGCCCCTGCTGCGACCGGCGATCGTGGTGGCGCTGCTGTTCCGCACCGTGGACGCGCTGCGCATGTTCGACTTCGCGTACGTGTTCTCCGGGTACTCGAACTCGCTGGCGACCCTGTCGGTGTACGCGCAGCGGTTCCTGGTCGCCGAACCACAACCGGGCTACGCCAACGCGCTGTCCACGGTCACGTTCGTCATCGTCATGCTCGTCGGTCTGGCCTTCATCGGTCGGATGGGCCGCCACATGGTCGGTGACGTGGGGCGGAAGGAGAAGCGATGAGCGTCGCACAGAGCCAGGGGGCGACCCGCGCGGTCCACCGTCCCAAACGAGGCACCCCGCCGGCGGTGTCCGGAGCACTCAAGCTGCTGGGTCTGTTGGTGGTGCTGACCTGGTGCCTGTTCCCGTTCCTGTGGATGGGGATGACCAGTCTGCGCACGGGATCGGTGGCGTTGACCGACCCGAACATCCTCAACGGACCGTTCAGCCTGGGCAACTACCAGGAGGTCGTGGACCAGGGCTTCCTGTTCCCGTTGCGCAACTCGCTGATCGTGGCGTCGGTGACCACGCTGATCTGCATCCCGGTGGCCTCGCTCGCCGGGTACGCGCTGGCCCGACTGCCGCTGGCCGGTAAGTTCGCGCTGTTGGCGGCCACGCTGGTGGCGACCCTGTTCCCGCCGGTCGCCCTGGTCAACCCGCTGTACCAGATGTACCTGCAACTCAACGAGTGGACCGGGATCAACCTGCTCAACTCCTACGCGGGCATGATCATCCCGTACGTGGCGTTGACCCTGCCGCTGTCCATCTTCATCCTGACGACGTTCTTCGCGGGCATCCCCAAGGAGATCGAGGAGTCGGCCAAGGTCGATGGGGCCACGCCGTTCCAGGCGTTCCTGAGGGTGGTGGCGCCGCTGGCCGCGCCGGGCGTGGGGGCCGCCTCGATCCTCACGTTCGTCTACGCCACCAACGAGTTCCTGCTCGCCTTCTCGTTCGCCCCGCGTGACCTGAACGTGCAGACCGTCCCGGTCTTCGTGGGCACCTTCGAGAGGGTCGGCTACGAGAACCCGATCGGTCAGATCATGGCCGCCTCGGTGCTGGTGTCCGTCCCGCTCATCATCTTCGCGCTCGTCCTGCAACGCAGGATCGTGGCGGGGCTGACCTCGGGGGCGGTGAAGGGCTGAGGTCTGGTCCGTTCGAGTGAGCCGGCGCCCCGGAGGTCCCGTGTGGACCCGCCGGGGCGCCGTCGTGTGCGAGGTCAGGGGGTCAAACAGGCGCGGGTCACGCGCAGGAGCTGACCGCGCGGCTCCACCGCCTCGGGCCGCAGCAGTGCGTGCATGATGAGCCCGTCGGCGTAGGCCAGCAGGGTTCGGGCGGCGGTGCGCGGCGTGGCGGCCCCCAGGTCGGTGAGGATCTCGATGACCCAGGCCCGAAGCAGGTCGTGCCCACGATTGAGGGAGGCGCGCACCTCCAGGTTGTGCGTGGCCTCCATCGACAGGGTGTAGCGGGCCACGGTCCGGCCTCGGTGCGTGGTGGTCATATCCGAGACGAACAGCGCCAGGGTGTCCACCAGGCCCTCGACGGTGGTCACCTCCAGGCCGTTCAGGTCGGCCCGGTCCCGGCGGTCGAGTTCCTCCAGGCGTTCCACGACCCCGCGCACGAGGGCGTCGCGGGTGCGGAAGTGGTTGGAGGTCGAACCCTTGGGCAGGCCGGCCTGGACGTCCACCTTGCCGTGGGTGAGGGCGTGCAGGCCTCGGGTGCCCAACAGTTCGATGGCGGCGTCGAGGGCACGGGCTCTTGTCTGGGACATGGCGGCATACTACATTCGTAGTAAAGGGGTACTACGATCGTAGTATCCGTGCGCCGCGAACGGACGAGGTGGCATCGATGCGCGCAACGGCACTGGTGGTGGGCGGAGGGATCGCCGGACTCGCGGTTGCCCGCGGACTGCTCGACGGCGGCTGGGAGGTCGAGGTTCGCGAGAGACTCTCCGGTCCGCCCGACATCGGCGGTGCCCTCGGCGTATGGCCGGGTGCCTTGGCCGCCCTGGACCGGCTCGGTCTGGGCGAGGAGGTGCGTGCTCGCGCCGAGTACCGGTCCGCGCTGAGGCTGCGCCGGCCCAACGGCCGCGTGCTGCTCGGCGCCGAAGGCCGCGGCGGCCACCTGGTGTCCCGGTCCGCCCTGCTCGACCTGCTGGTGAGGGCCCTCCCCGCCGGAACCGTGCGGTGGAACACCCCCGTGACCGTCGCCGACCTCGCCCCCGGCCGCTACCACGACCTGGTGATCGGCGCGGACGGGATCCACAGCCTCGTTCGAGACACCGCCTTCTCCCGCGCGAGCCCGCCGCGCCCGCTCGGTTCCGTCGCCTACCGGGGAACACGGCCCGGCCGAGTGGACGGGGTGACCGAGGTCTGGGGCGGGCGCCGCATCTTCGGTATCACCCCGCTCGACGCCCACACCACCAACTGGTACGCGGCCCTGGACCGGCGCCTGCTCACGGAGACCGAACTCGCCTCGCGCGACCCGGACGTCCACGCCGCAGTCCTGCGCCGTGAGTACGCCGGTTGGTACCCCGACGTCGCGCGGATCGTCTCCGGGGCCCGGACCCACGGTGTGGACCGAAGGACCCTGTACGACCTGCCGGCGTTCGGTCGCTACGCGAAGGGGCGCCACGCGCTCATCGGCGACGCCGCCCACGCCATGGCGCCCAACCTCGGCAGGGGTGCCTGTGAGTCCCTCATCGACGCCGCGACCCTGAGCCGGGCCCTGACGGAGGAACCCTCGCTCGGGCGGGCGTTGGCCCGCTACGACCGCGCCCGCAGAGGCCCCACCCGTCGGATCGTGGCCGCGTCCCGGGTGGTGAACCGGATCGCCGTCACGACCCGGATGCCGCGTGTGCGCGCGGGCGCCACGGAGTGATTCAGTTCGGGAAGACCCCGGCGGCCACCTCGTCGTCTCCGGGCCGCTCGCGGCCGCGTTCCTCGGTCTGGGCGATGTGCAGGGCCGCGACCAGCTCCTGGTACAGGGTGTCCCGCTCCAGCAGCTCCCGGTGGGTGCCCTGGGCGCGGATCCGGCCGTCCTCCAGAAGCAGGATGCGGTCGGCGCGGATGACCGTGGACAGACGGTGCGCGATGGTCACCACGGCTCCGCGGTCGGCCTGACGGCGGACGCTCTCGGTGATGGCGGCCTCGGTGATCGCGTCCACCTGCGAGGTCGCCTCGTCCAACAGCAGCACGTCCGGGGACCCCAACAGGGCCCGGGCCAGGGCCACGCGCTGGCGTTGACCACCGGAGAACGAGTTGGAGTCCAACGGGGTGTCCAGGCCCTGATCCAAAGAGGCGACCTTGTCGGTCAACCGCACGTCGTCGAGGACCCGGTGTAGTTCGTCCTCACCGGCCTCGGGGCGGGTGAACAGCAGGTTGTCACGGACGGTGCCCGGCACCACCGGGGTGTCCTGCTCCACGTAGGAGAAGTGTGCCCGGACCTGCTGAGGGGAGAGCTCACGGTACGGTCTGCCCTCCAACAGCAGCTCGCCGTGCTCCGGTTCGAGGAAGCGCAGCAACAACGACAGCACCGTGGTCTTGCCCGCGCCGGACGGGCCGACGATGGCGGTGTGCCCGCGGCGGGAGACGGTGATGTCGACCTCCTCCAAGGCGGCCTCGGCCCCCGGGGCGTAGCGGGCGGTGACCCCGCGCAGCTCCAACAACGGGCTCCCGTGGCCGTTCTCGGAGGACGGGGCGAGGGGACGCTCGGCGGGGGAGTCGGTCGGGGCCTCGGCGGTGGGTTCGAGGGGGATGGCCTCCACCTCACGGATGCGTTTGGCGGCGGCGATGCCCGACTGCAACGTGGTGACGCTCTGGGAGAGCTCCATGACCGGGGTCATCAGGGTGAACGCGTAGAGCAGGAACGCCACCAGGGTGGAAACGGCGATCTCCCCGGAGGCCACTCGGAGGGCGCCCAGACCGAGGATCGCGATGATCGACAGCTGGATCCCACCGGAGGCGATCGTCCACGCCACGGCCCCCCGGCGCACCGACCGGATGCCGAGCGCGGCGGCGTCCTGGGCGTGGCCCAGGATCTGGTCGCCCAGACGCTCCTCGGCGCGGCTCACCTTGACCGTGCGGATCGCCCGCAGGGAGCCGTCGAGGACCCCGCCCATCAGACCGAGCGAGTTCTGGGCCCTCTCCTGTGCCTTGGCCAGGGCGGGCATCAGGGTGAGGAACAGGACCGTCACGATGGCCACCGCGGACGCGGTCACCGCGAGCAGGACCAGGTCCAACACACCCATCATGATGAGCGTGCCGACCAGCAGCACGCCACCGTTGACCAGGCTGATCACGCTGCTGGAAGCGGCTTCGCGCAGCAGGACGGTGTCGGAGGTGGCCCGGGTGACGAGTTCGCCGGAGGGACGCTTGGACAGCGGCTGCATGGCCGCCCTGAAGTAGCGGCGCACCAGGGACGTGCGCGCGTCCAGAACCACCTTCTCCGCGACCGTGCCCAGCACGATCCAGTGCCATAGCCCGAACACGATGCCGCTGACGAACAGGCACAGCAGGATCGTCACCGGCATCGCCAGGCTGCCGGCGTCGGACACCGTGTCCAGGACCAGCTTGATCACCATCGGATTGGCCAGTTCCAGGGCCGAACCCAGCAGGGCCAGCACGAGGCCGAGCAGGAGTTTGCGCCGGTGCGGTCGGACGAACGACCAGAGCACCCGCAGCTGGGCGAAACGTGGTTCAGGGGAGGGCGAGGATCGGGAATCGGGCACCGAGAAAAGATCAGCCATGGTCTGAATTAGGTCACGAGTGACCGATTATTGTCAAGTGAGTACCGATCCCTCTAGGATGAAGACATGGTGAAGAGTGCTCCCGCAGAGGAAGAGACAAGGACTCGCGCACGCACCCGCCGCGCGATCCTGGAGGCCGCCGTCGACGTCCTGACGGAGAATCGGGCCGCCCCGCTGTCACAGGTGGCCGGCAGGGCGGGTGTCGCCCGCAGCACCCTGCAGCGCTACTTCCCCGAACGCGCCGACCTCGTCGTGGCCCTGGAGGGCTACGCCAACGAACTCGCCGACGAGGCCACCGCGCGCGCCCGCACCACCGAAGGCACCGCGCTCGAAGCCTTCTCCCGTCTGGTCTCCGAGTACTTCGGGCTGGTCAAGGTCATCATGCTCTCCATGGGCGGAGAGGAGATGACCGACGAACCCGACGAGGAGCAGTGCGGTCCCAGCGACCTCGCGCTCTACGAGCTCATCGAACGCGGCCACGAGGACGGCACCATCGACCCGCGCGTCACACCCCTGTGGGCCCAGCAACTCCTGTGGGCCGCCCTCTACGCCGGTTGGACCTACACCGACGTCGCGAAGGTGCCCGCCTTCGAGGCGCACAACATGTGCCTGATGTCCCTGGTCAAAGCGATCGGCCGCGAACCCCGGGCATGACGAAGGGGTCGGGGCCCACCACATGGACCCCGACCCCGAAACGACGACTAAAGGTACAGACCGGTGCCCCGCTCGGGGGCCTCGTTCGCGATCGCGTGCACGTCCCGCTCCCGCAAGATCACGTACCGCTCGCCGTTCAACTCGACCTCGCCCTGCTCCTCCGGATCGAAGAGCACACGATCACCGGTCTTCACATGGCGGGCGCCGGTTCCGGCGCCACGAACCTCGCCCCAGGCCAGCCGCGTCGCCAACTTCACCGTGTCGGGGATGACCAGACCCGCGCTACTGCGCCGCTCACTCTTGTCCGGGATCGCCTTGACCAACAGGCGATCATGGAGCATCTGGATTTCAAGTTTGGATTCGGGCACATCCCCAGGATATTCACCCCCACCAGGGGCCGACCCACCCGGAGCGTCACCGGGAGGTCGACCAACGTTCGACCTCGGTTCGACCCACCCTTGGAATCCGGTACAGTATTCACATGCCGAGCGGGGAAACCGTCCGGCAGACCAGGGGCTATGGCGCAGTTGGTAGCGCGCCTCCATGGCATGGAGGAGGTCTGGGGTTCGAATCCCCATAGCTCCACTTCACTCTGGAACGACCCTGCTCGGGGGACTTCGTCCTCCTCGCCGGGTCGTTCCGTTGTTTCTCCTAGGGGGCGACCCCCAGACCCCCGGTGTGTGCTCGCCGGGGCTCGCACACTCAGGGCGACTCTGCTCGGGGGGCTTCGTCCTCCTTTCCGGGTCGTCCTTCGTGTTTTCGGGGGGCGACCCCCCGAACCCCCCGAGGTAACCCCCTGCGGTCGGGGTCGCGCTGAGCGGCGGGGGCGGGCTCAGTCGAAGCCTGACTCGGGGTCCTCCAGCCGGCGGGCGACCAGGGCCAGGAACTCGGGGTCCGAAGAGACCAGACGATCCACCTCGGTGCCGTCGTCGCAGGTCAACAGGGACACGGTGACGCTGGTGGGGGTCCGCTCGGCCACGCGCCACGGAGCTCCGTGCTCCTCCCACCGCAGCAGTGCTCTCGCCTGGGGGTTCTCGGGCATGACATCACCTCTCTCGGCCAGGATAGAACTTCGTGTCGGCCCGGCCCCGGACGGACCGGGTGAGGGGATGCCGGCGTAGGCCCACCGCCTCCGTCGCGCGGACGTGCCCTGGAACACGTCCGACCCACCCCCGCGCGTCCGCTAGGATCGGAAGTACGGCTTCACGGGGCTATGGCGCAGTTGGTAGCGCGCCTCCATGGCATGGAGGAGGTCTGGGGTTCGAATCCCCATAGCTCCACTTCACTCTGGAACGACTCTGCTCGGGGGACTTCGTCCTCCTTGCCGGGTCGTTCCGTTGTTTCTCCTGGGGGGCGACCCCCGAACCCCCGGTGTGTGCTCGCTGGGGCTCGCACACTCAGGGCGACTCTGCTCGGGGGACTTCGTCCTCCTTGCCGGGTCGTTCCGTTGTTTCTCCTGGGGGGCGACCCCCGAACCCCCGGTGTGTGCTCGCCGGGGCTCGCACACTCAGGGCGACCCTGCGAGCGCGTTCGCAAGGTCGCCTTCGTCGTTTCCTCTGGGAGTTCAGCTCGGGGTGTCGCGGTCGGTCTCCGTGAGGAGGTCATGCAAACGCTTCAGGACCCGCAACTGGGCGGGGTTGTACAGCTGCACCATCGCCTCGGCCATCGTCTGTTCGGCCCGCCGGGTACCGCCCGGCGCGTCCGCCGCCGGGTCCTGCGCCCATGGATGCCGCTCACGAGAGTTCTCGACGAACGGCAGCATGCGTGAGGCGAGGCGGTCGATCGTGGCATCGTCCGCGTCCGGAGGCAACGCCTCGAACTCCTCGTCGGTGTCGGACGGTTCACCGAGCATCTCGCGAAACCCCCTCAGGGACTCCTCGCTGAGGACACTCGAATAGACCATCAGCAACGACCGTTGCCGTTCGGAGAAGCCTCGGGAGATCGGGGCGAAGGCGGTCGGGACGTAGGCCGGGGCGCGGTGACGCAGGATGAGCGCCAATTCCTCCCGCACGCGGTTGAGTCGGTTGACGGTCGCCTCCAGTTCCGCGTCCAGCGCGCGGATCGCCTCCTCGGGCGCCTCATCCGGGTGCTCCATCGCCGCCACCTCCGACAGCGGGATCCCCAGGTCGCTCAGCCGCTTGATCTGAAGAAGCCGGATCAGGTGCGCGACCTCGTATTGCTTGTAGCCGTTCGACGTTCGCGCGGGCACCTCCAACAACCCGATCCGGTGGTAGTACCGCACGGCCTTCACCGTCGTGCCGGCCAGTTCGGCGAGCTGCCGCGTGCTCCACGCCATGTGAGACCTCCTTCGTGTACTTTCCCCTATCGGACAGTGTGCCCTGGGGGCAGGGTCAAGTACTTGACCCTGCCCCCAGGGCACACTGTCCGATGGTCCCGGGCCCGTGGGGACGATCCACGCGGCCGTTGACCTTCGCGAGGGTGGGGAGCCCGAAATGGTCCGGAATCCGCATCAGATCAAAGCCGGCAACGGGCGTTCGTTGAAGCGTTTCCGCCCGTGGCAGATGCTTTCCCGTGCCCTGTTCTACCTTTCCGTGACGAACGGCGAGGGGCGCCCGGTGGTCTACGCCGTAGACGTCCCCTACTGGCAACGGGTTCTGACGGATGACGGACACGGCAAGGCCCACCTCTACCGTGACGGTGAGCACCACGCCCACTCCAAGCTGCCCGCGGCCTTCCCCGTGGAGGGAGGAACCATCGAGGTGGTGCCCACGTCCTTCGGCCTCAAGCGCTGCCACTACGTCACCGAGGAAGGGGCCGCGAGCAGGCTCGTGCCCGACGAGCGTTCGGCGGAGGGGCGCCGTGCAAGGTTCGACCGTGAGCATCCGGTGCTGAGTCGCCTGATCGGAGCGCTGTCGCTGACCGTGCTCTTCACCTCGGTCGCCCTCATCGTCCTCCAGATCGTCGAAGCGCTCGCCGCGGTGCCTCCGGTGGCCGAACGACTGGGCACCTTCACCTCGCCCATCGACCTGTCCATCGGGCTCAACTCCCTGCTCGCCCTGTGCGCCTCTACGGCCGCGGTCGAGCGGGCCACGCGGCTGCGTTGGAACCCGCTACTGGACGGCAGTGCCTGACCGGTGGTTGACCCTGCCCCGAGGTCATGGTCTGGACTGCGGGTGAGCCGCACACGAAGTCCGGTTCACCGATCGACTCAGCCAGGGAGCAGAGCACATGCGAGCCCTTCGCGAACCCTTCCGGATCATCCGCGCCGACCTGCGCGCCTACCTCGTGTTGAACGTGCTCATGTACGGCCTGTTCCTCCTCGGTATGGGGACGGCGCTGGTCTTCCCCGACCTGAACGCCGCCCAGGTCACGTCTATGGAGGATGACGGGACGGCGGGGTTGGTGGTGAGCCTGCTCGACAACGTCTGGTTGTTCGCCCTGACCATCTTCGCGGTGAACGTGGTGACGGTCGCAGCGCTGACGATCCTGCTGCCCTCGATGGTGGTGCCCTTCGCCGGGATCCTCCTGTTCACCTACCGGGCGTTCCACTTCGGGGTGACCCTCGCCCCGGTCGACACGGTCACGGCGAAGCTCCTGATCCCGCATTCGCTGACGATCCTCATCGAGTTCCAGGCCTACATCCTGGTCATGTTCGCCGCCTACGTCCTCGGAAAGGCCTGGCTGCGCCCGGGGACGGTCGGTGCCCACAACCGCCGGCAGGGTTACGTACGCGGACTGCGACGGGCCGGATGGCTGGGCCTGCCCGCCCTGGTGTTGTTCGTCCTCGGCGCGATCTACGAGGCCTTCGAGCTCATCTACCTCGTTCCGCCCCTTGTCGTGGGCTGACCCCCGAGGCCGGTCGTTCGCCGTCGAGCATGCCGAACATCGCGTTCGGGGTGTTGTGGGGCCGCACGGTCTTCCTCCTTGGCCACGCCGTGGGAGTACGGTGCGCTCATCCGCTGGGTACGCCGTACGCACGAGGGTGCGGCCAGGACGACAGGTACGGTTCGGTGGGGTCAGCCGGTGACGTGGGCGGCCAGGCCGGCCAGGGACGACGCCAATCCCGCCTCGTGGTCGCTCGGGGAGATGCCCGGCGGGACGTTCCGTGCCTCGACGACCACCAACGTGCCCCCGTCGGCCTCCGACAGCAGCCAGCTCATCGTCATGGTGCCCGCGAAGTCCGGGTCCGGGGCGTCGAAGACGATCCGCTGGACGACGCGCTCGCCCGGGACCCGCTCCACGAACTCCGTCTCGACGACGTCGGTGTCCTGCGAGGATTTGCCGTGCCCGGGTTCGCGGTAGGTCAGCACCATCCGGTATCCGGAGGGGTCGAAACGCTCGAACCGGCCCGTCATGCCCTCCGGCGGCAACCACTCCACGAGGCTCTCCGGCTCCACCAGAGCCCGGTACACCTCCGGGAGGGAGGCCTCGATCCGTCGTTCGGCACGGTCCACTCGCTCGTTCATGCGGTCAGGGTAAACCGTCGAGGATCGGTTGACACAGCCCCTCGCGCCGGGTCCGGATGGAGCGGACACGGGTCGTCGCGGTCGCCCGCACCCCGCACCAGGCGCTCCCCGCCTGGTCGACACGGAAACGACGGCATGGGAACGAGTCGCGGACCTTCCTAGACTGGTCGTATGGACCACCCCGTGAACGGACACTCCCGCAATGCCCAAGCCCACCGGGCCATGGAGGACGACAGCCCCGTCATGGGAGTCCTGGAGAAGATCCAGGACGAGGTCACGGGCATGTCCGAGGGGGAGGTGGCCGACTACATCCCCGAACTCGCCCACGCCGACCCCGACACCTTCGGGATCGCCGCGGTCAGCCCGCACGGTCGTGTCTACGCGGTGGGCGAGTCGGAACGGCTCTTCACCATGCAGTCGATCTCCAAGCCGTTCGTCTACGCGTTGGCCGTGGAGGAACGCGGACTGGACGACGTGCACGAACACGTGGGGGCCGAACCCAGCGGTGAGCCGTTCAACGCGATCAGCCTCGACGAGCGGGGCCGCCCGGAGAACCCGATGATCAATGCCGGCGCGATCGTGACGACCTCCCTGGTGGGCACCGGGGAGCAAGGCGTGCGCTTCGAGCACATCCGGTCGGTGCTGTCGGCCTTCGCCGGGCGGGAACTGATGGTGGACGAGCAGGTGCACCGGTCCGAGTCGGAGACGGGGCACCGCAACCGGGCGCTGGGCTACCTCAGCCTGTCCGGGGGAGTGCTGGTCGGCTCGGTGGAAGAGGCCGTGCAGGACTACTTCCGCCAGTGCTCGTTGAGCGTCACGGTGATGGACCTGGCCGTCATGGCCGTGACCCTGGCCGTGGGCGGGGTCAACCCCCTCACCGGGGAACGGGTGGTGTCCCAGCGCACGGCGCGGCACGCCCTGTCGATCATGTCGAGCTGTGGCATGTACGACCGGGCTGGGGAGTGGGGGCTGCGCGTGGGCATTCCGGCCAAGAGCGGGGTGAGCGGTGGCATCCTGGCGTCCGCGCCGGGCGCGTTCGGGGTCGGTGTGTTCAGCCCGCCCCTGGACGACGCGGGCAACAGTGTGCGCGGGGTGGCGGCCCTCGAACGGCTCTCCGACGACTACGACCTGCACATGCTCCAGACACCCTCGGAACCGCCGTCACCGGTGCACAGCGTGAGTCGTTCGGGCGGCACGCTGGACGTGCGCCTGTGCGGGGAGATCGACTTCCTCGCCGCGGAACAGGTGGTGTCGCGATTGGCCGAGGTGATCGACGACTCTCGGGTGCGAACGGTGACGGTCGAGTTGGACAAGGTCTCCGGTTTCAGCGACGCGGCCCGCACGCTCTTCGCGGCCGAACTGGACGAACTGGCCGACGCGGGCGTGGACACCGCGGTGAGCGATCCTCGCGGTGTCCGCCAAGGCTGACCTGGAAGCGGGGCCACGGTACCCCTTGACCGTGGGCACACCTTCGGCGCATAATCAACCTAGTGGTTGATCAACTGGAAGGTTGAATAAGCTTATGGCGGACGATCCGCTCAGTCTCACGTTCGCCGCGCTGGCGGACCCGACCCGTCGGGAGATCCTCGCCCGCCTGGCCGGAGGCGAGGCCACCGTCAACGAACTGGCGGAACCGTTCGACATGAGTCTTCAAGCGGTCTCCAAGCACCTGAAGGTCCTGGAGAGGGCCGGACTCATCACCCGGGGGCGTGACGCCCAGTGGCGTCCCTGTCGGCTGGAACCCGCGCCCCTGGTGGAGGTCGACCGCTGGGTCGACCGTTACCGGGACCGGTGGGAGGAACGCTTCACCCGCCTTGACGAGGAACTACGCAGGATCGAGGGAGAGAGCAACCATGAGTGACCTCAAGGTCGTCGCCGAACCGGGACGTCAGGACATCCTCATCACCCGCACCTTCGACGCTCCGCGCGAGCTGGTCTGGCGCGCGGTCACCGAGCCCGAACTCGTCGGCCGCTGGTTCGGCCTGGACGCCACCACCACCGAGGTCGACCCGACCGAGGTGCGCACCGGAACCCCGTGGCGGATCAGCGAGAAGGCGCCCGACGGCGCGGTCTACGCCTTCCGTGGCGTGCACCACGACGTCCAGGAGCCCGAGCGGGTCGTGCGCACCTTCGAGTTCGAGGGCATGCCCGGCCACGTCTCCCTGGAGACGCTCACCCTGACCGAGGTGGACGGACGCACGAAGTACCAGGCCGTGGCCCTGTACCAGTCGATCGAGGACCGCGACGGGATGCTCGCCTCCGGCATGGAGTCCGGCATGGAGGAGTCCATGGACAAGTTGGCCGAGGTTCTGCGTTCCCTGGGCTGAGACCGGCCCGCACCACCCCGGGGCGTCCGACGTGGACACCCCGGGGTCGGCGTCGGTGTCGGTCCTGTGGACAACGCCGAAACCGTCGTCCCGGCCGGGTAATGTCGACGCGTGGCAGATCTCCCCGACGTTCCCACCCTGCTCGACGCGGCCGTCAAGGCCTTGGGCGGCAGCAGCCGAGAGGGACAACAGACCATGGCCGAGGCAGTGGCCACGGCCGTCGAGCAACGCGAACACCTGGTGGTCCAGGCCGGCACCGGCACCGGTAAGTCCTTGGCGTACCTGGTGCCCGCCGTCAGACGCGCGATGGCGACCAAGAAGCCCGTGGTCATCTCCACGGCCACCATCGCGCTGCAGAACCAGCTCATCGACCGGGACCTGCCACGATTGGCCGCCGCGCTCTCCCCATTGCTGCCACGCGAACCCACGTTCGCGGTGCTCAAGGGCCGACGCAACTACCTGTGCCGGCACCGCCTCCAGAGCGGGGTGGACGAGGACTCCGAGGGCGCCGAGCTCTTCGACCCCAGGCAGCTGTCGTCGGTGGGTCGTCAGGTGGCGCGCCTGCACGAGTGGGCCGAGGACACCACCACCGGCGACCGCGACGAGATCGTTCCCGGCGTCGGCGACCTGGCCTGGCGCCAGGTGTCCGTGGGCGGCAACGAGTGCATGGGCGCGCGGGTGTGCGCCTTCGGCCAGGAGTGCTTCGCCGAGTTCGCCCGCGAGGCCACCACCAGCGTCGACGTGGTGGTCACCAACCACGCCATGCTCTCCATCGACATGGCGCAGGGCTACCACCTCATGCCCGAGCACGACACGATCATGATCGACGAGGCGCACGAACTCGTCGACCGCGCCACCTCGGTGGCCACCGGTGTGCTCGGCGAACGGGCCGTTTCCATTGCGGCCAAGCGCGCGGCCCGCCTGGTCGAGCCGGGTATCTCCGAACGGCTCGCCGAGAGCGGGGACGGCCTGGCCCTGATGTTCACCGAGGTCGGCGAGGGCCGCCTCGACCACATCGACGACGGATTGGCCGGCGCGGTCGCCGCCGTCCGCGACGCCTCGGCCGCCTGCGTCACCGCGATCGGCCCCAACCCGGGCGAACTCGAACCCGAGGCGGCCTCCGAACGCAAACTGGCCCTGGCCGCCCTGGGGGAGGTGCGCGAGGCGGCGGAGCGGATCCTGGAGTCCTATGAACCTGCGCTGCGCGACCGCACCGAGGTGGTCTGGCTGACCAAGGCTCCCTCCAAACCGCCATCGCTCAGCGTCGCCCCGCTCGGGGTGGGCGGACTGCTGCGAGAGAAGCTCTTCGGCGACCGCACCGTCGTGCTCACCTCCGCCACCCTCACCCTGGGCGGCGACTTCACCGCCCTGGCCCGCCAATGGGGGCTGGGCCGCGAGGTGGCACAGGAAGCCGCCGACCTCGCGGCCGGACGGACCCCCGCCCCGGTCCCACCGGTCGACCCCGCCCCACGCACCGGTCGGGACACCGCGATCGCCGACGAGGACGCCGGCGAGGACACCGAGGGCGTCGAGCCGGGCGTGGACGAGAATGGTGCGGCGGAGGACGCCGGAGGCGAAGGTCCGCACCGCGCCGCCGGCGAGCCACGCTGGCGCGCACTCGACGTCGGCTCACCCTTCGAGCACGCCCGCAGCGGCATCCTCTACGTCGCGCGGCACCTGCCCAAACCCGGACGCGACGGGCTCTCCAAGGAGTACCTGGACGAGATCGCCGGACTCATCGAGGCCTCCGACGGGCGTGCCCTGGGCCTGTTCTCGTCCATGCGAGCCGCCCAACAGGCCACCGACGAACTCCGCGAACGCCTGGACCAGACCATCCTGTGCCAGGGCGAGGACTCCACCGGACAACTGGTGCGCCGCTTCAGCGAGGACGAACGCTCCTGCCTGTTCGGCACCCTGTCGCTGTGGCAGGGCGTCGACGTCCCCGGCCCCGCGCTGCAGTTGGTCATCGTGGACCGGATCCCGTTCCCCCGCCCCGACGACCCACTGGCCTCGGCCCGCCAGCGCGCCATCTCCGCGCACGGCGGCAACGGGTTTTTGGCGGTGTCGGCCACCCACGCCGCGTTGCTGTTGGCTCAGGGCACCGGGCGACTGCTGCGCTCCACCGACGACCGGGGGGTGATCGCCGTGCTGGACCCACGCCTGGCCACGGCGGGCTACGGCGGATTCCTGCGCTCGTCCCTGCCGCCGTACTGGGGCACCGCCGACCCGGAGGTGGCCCGGGCCGCGCTGCGGCGACTGGCGGAGAAGGCCGACGCCGCCGAGACCGAGCCCGCCGCCTGAGGTCTTCAGGGGCATCCGGACAGGAAGGAGGCCGGGCACCTTCGGCGCCCGGCCATCACCTTCACGAGCCGATCAACCGCGCGTGCGGTAACCGAACAACCGGACCGCGTAGCCGGGGGAGTCGTCCTGTGGCTCATGGATGTGCCAACGGTCGTCGTGTTCGCCGACCAGGAGCTCGCTCCACATCATGTCGATGAGCTTGAGCCGGGAGACCACGGAGGATTCCGGGTCGAGGACGATCGAGTAGGCGTGGTCGGTGAGACGTTGGGTCACCATGCCCACGGACTGACCGTCCCAGATGGCCGGGACCGTGGCGTGCCCGATCTCCACCCCGCACAGCCGGAGCTGCTCGACCTCCTCGTCGAGGGCCTCGGCGGCCAGTGCCCCGTCGAGCCGTAGGGCGTCCTCCAGCTCGTCGCGGTCCTCGTCGGGACGCAGGTAGGCGTGGTAGGTGCGGTAGCCGCACGAACGGCACTTGCGCCAGACCACGCAGCGGGCCAGCCCGTAGGCGGACTGCGCCTCACCGACGCTCCGGTACTCGCTCACATCTCGAACCATGCCGCATTCGCAACACAAGGCAGTGAGATCCTGCTTCATCAGAGTCCCCCCTCCCAGGTGAGTATGCGACGAATGGAGGTCGTTAGGGAACCCGTTCGGGGAGGAAGTCGCGGCAAGGAGTCGTCATCAATGCCCAAAATGACCGGACGACGGGTTTCGTGCGGGCTCCGCCGGACTTCGGGGTGTCCGGATTCACGTTCGGCCGGCCGGCTCGCGGGGGCTCAGTCGTCCAGGGACGGCCGGTTCTTGTTGCGCGCGGTCCAGTCCCGCATCCTCTGGGGGTAGCCGACGATCTGCACGTCGTAGGCGGGGGTGGCCAGCCTCTTGGCGACCTTGCGGATCACGTCGGGGGAGCCGCAGCGACGCCGGATCCACTCACCATCGGTGGCGACGGCGACCGCGGTGGTCCGGGTCGCGAAGGTCTCGGGTTCGACGAAGAACTCCACCCCGACCCTGCTCTTGGCGAACTCGACCAACGCCTTGATGTCGGAGTCCTCCGAGGTCCGGTCGAACCGGGTCTTTCCCTTGCGGTTGGCCTTGCGAAGGCCGAAGCGGTCTCGCCATCCCATCGGCGCCATGTCCCCTTAATGCATGTTTGCGTTCCCGCGTCTCGCGCCGGCTTGGCAGCGATTCTAACCACCGGAACAACGAACGAATCGGCCCGGGAGTGCCCAGGCTGCACCGGTTTCACGCGTTTTCCGGACAGCTCGGTCACCGCGCTGCTACGTTCTGTTGGCACACGGCTCAGTCAGGGGGAGAAGAGACATGCCGATGTGGACTTGGGCGGGGGAGACGGCACGCCGACTACGCGCCGCGGGACAGGACGACCTGGCCGAGGCGGTGATCCGATTGCCACAGCTCACCGAGGCGGGAGACGCCGTCAAGGTGGAGGCTTCGGCCCGGTCGGCGATGCGCGTCGCAAGACGTCTGGTCGCCGAGGCGGGGAACCAGGAGGCCGCGGTACCGGGGGTGTTCGGACCACCGACGTTGTTCTTCCTGGCGCACTGGCCGTTGGCGGTGCGGGTGGGGGCACTCGGAGAGGGGCGTCGCGCACTCGATCAGGCGCGGGCCGTCGTCGAGGACGAACCAGGCCCGCACGAA